>DASVBB010000007.1:0-27973 GCA_036376045.1 Nitrospira sp. | reverse complement strand
CATTCCTTCCTCACCTCTTCTCGAGTCCAAGACAACACCAATTTCTCAAAGGAGGAACCCAATGGGTTCGAAGATTTATGTTGGGGGTTTGCCGTATTCCACAACCGAGCAGCAACTGAGCGATCTGTTCGCTGCGCATGGATCGGTGGCGTCAGCCCGAATCATCACTGATAAGTTCACCGGCCAGTCCCGAGGCTTCGGCTTCGTGGAAATGTCCGGAGATTCCGAGGCTCAGGCGGCGATTACCGCTTTGAACGGTACCCAACTTGGCGGCCGCACGTTGACGGTCAACGAAGCGCGTCCGCAGGAACCACGCTCTGGCGGCGGAGGCCGCGGCGGGTTCGGTGGCGGCCGGCACTAAGCACGAGCCGTTGTTTTTCACGTCGGGGCTGCCAAACCGGCAGCCCCGCTTATATCCTTCCTAGAATTGCCCATCTCACTGATGTGTTTTCCGGCCGGATGAACGGCCGTCTTGCAGTCCCAGGAAGTTGATCCACATAAGGAGTGTTATGTCTATGTTTGCTCAGATGAGTTTGCCCCCGTTTCTTGCCCAGCGATTGTCGCATGCGGGGATCACATTGCCGACGCCGATTCAGGCAGAGGCGATTCCGCCTGCGCTTGAAGGACGAGACCTCATGGCGCAGGCCAAGACGGGAAGCGGCAAGACGCTGGCGTTCCTGCTGCCCATGATCGAGCGGGCTTTGCGGCCTGCGGTCTCAAGCGAAGGCACCCAGCCTCTCAGATCAGGTGCTTCGACCAGAAAAGGCCCTCAGTTCTTGATTCTCGCTCCGACCAGAGAACTGGCGCTTCAGATCGACACAGAACTACGAAAGTATGCACCACCGACCATCACGTCACTGGCTGTGTACGGCGGGACGCCGATCGAACGGCATTACCGCGCGCTTCGGCAATCACCCAAGATCGTGGTGGGGACCCCAGGCAGGCTATTGGACCTTGCCGGGTCTGGCCACCTGTATCTCGGCGCCGTGACGTGGGTCGTGATGGATGAGGCGGATCAGATGTTGGATCGCGGCTTTCTTCGCGACATCCAGCGCATTCTTGGTTTACTGCCCAAAGAGCGGCAAACCTCGTTGTTCTCCGCCACCTTCTCTCCGGAGATTCAGCAGCTGGCTCGGACGATGCAGCGGGACCCGGTCAAGATCTCCGTTGATCCGGGAATTAGCAGTCCGACGACGATCACACATGCCTACTATGTGGTGCCGGCCGAGCAATCGCGCACCCAGCTCGTGCACACCTTGCTCAAATCGGTGAAAGCCGGTGAACGGTCAATGATTTTCTGTGATCAGAAATACAAAGTTCGACGTTTGGCTGCCAAGCTCGGCGGAGAGACCGCCTCGGTGGGTGCGATCACTGGCAATCATAGTCAATCGCAACGTGAGCGGACGTTGGGAGCCTTCCGTGCCGGACGACTCACATCGCTGGTCGCTACCGATGTTGCGGCACGAGGACTCGATATTCCGGATGTGGCGCAGGTCATTCACTATGAGCTGCCCGTCAATCACAACTCATATGTCCATCGGGCCGGTCGGACCGGTCGTGCGGAAAAGGAAGGCTCGACGTTCTTGATCCTGTCTCAGGCCGAAGAGCGAGAGTACCTCCATATGGTACGGCAGCTCAGAATTCAGACGAGAAAGCTTTCGCTTCCTGTCCTGGCGGCGTTGCCCCCGACAGCGACGGTCACAGAGGAGGGGCCCACACATCGTCGCACCCAGCACCGTCACGGCCATCAGGCCTCGCAGACGGTTCACGACTCCCGGAACGGCAGCGGGAGAGAATATCGGCCCTCATTTCGTTCTGAACAGCCGCGACGGTTCGGGCGTTAAGACCGTCGGTCGCGCATCATGTGCACCACGATCGACAGGTGGTCGATCGTGGTGCGCTCTCCAAGACGAACTCCCTTTCCTCGTGGTACAGTAACAACCTGTAGGTCGCCTCATGCCACCGTTTCAACTCGAAGCCCCATACAAACCCACTGGAGACCAAGGCCCGGCGATCGATGCTCTCGCGGCCGGCATAGAGGAGGGTCGTAAACACCAGGCCCTCCTCGGCGTGACCGGGTCCGGCAAGACGTTCACCATGGCCAATGTGGTGGCGCGGGTGCAAAAGCCCACGCTTGTTCTGGTGCACAACAAAACGCTCGCCGGGCAGCTCTATCAGGAGTTCAAACAGTTTTTCCCGCACAACGCGGTCGAGTATTTCATCAGCTACTACGACTACTACCAGCCGGAAGCCTACCTTCCGCAGACGGACACCTATATTGCGAAGGACTCGTCGATCAACGACGCGATCGATCAAATGCGCCACGCGGCGACGACCTCATTGCTCCAGCGCAACGACGTGTTGATCGTGTCTTCGGTGTCCTGCATCTACGGTCTTGGTTCACCGGAGGTCTATCATGGGATGGTGGTGTATCTCGAAGAGGGCATGGAGATCCGGCGCGAACAGATACTCGCCAAACTCGTCGATATCCAGTACGCGCGCAATGATATAGATTTCCATCGAGGCACGTTCCGGGCCCGCGGCGATGTCATTGAAATTTTCCCCGCGTCCAACGAAGCCGTTTCCGTCCGAATTGAGCTCTTCGGCGATGTCGTGGATGCCATTCATGAAATCGATCCGTTGACGGGAAAATCAATCCGGAAACTGCCGAAGATCGCCGTCTATCCGAACACACACTATCTCATCGCGCCCGATCGTTATGAGCGGGCGATTACCGGAATTGAGGACGAACTGGACGAGCGCGTCGCCTATTTCAAGAAGAACAATCAATTGCTCGAGGCTCAGCGTATTGCCCAACGGACGAAGTTCGATCTCGAAATGATTCGTGCGATGGGGTATTGCCACGGGATCGAGAACTATTCGCGGCACCTCAGCGGACGCGCGCCGGGCGAACCACCGCCGACGCTCATCGATTACTTTCCCAAAGACTACCTGCTCATCGTCGACGAGTCCCATGCCACCATTCCACAGGTCGGCGGAATGTACGAGGGCGACTACTCGCGCAAACGAACGTTGGTGGACTATGGCTTTCGACTGCCTTCGGCCGTCGATAATCGTCCATTAAAGTTTCACGAGTTTGAGCGCTACTTGAACCAGGTCGTCTATGTATCGGCCACGCCAGGCCCGTATGAATTGGAGCATTCCGGTGGGGTCGTCGTGGAACAGATTATCCGTCCGACCGGACTCCTGGACCCGGTGATCGAAGTGAAGCCAGCCAAGGGACAGGTCGACCATCTGCTTGGAGTAGTCCGGGAAGAAATCGCGCAAGGCGGTCGCGTGTTGGTGACCACGCTGACGAAACGAATGGCCGAAGACCTGTGCGAGTACTATCACGAGTTGGGCATCAAGGTGCGTTACCTTCATGCGGACATCAAGACGCTGGAACGGGCGGAGATCATCCGGGATCTGCGGCTCGGCCGGTTCGATGTGTTGATCGGCATCAATCTGCTTCGCGAAGGGCTGGATTTGCCCGAGGTGACTCTGGTGGCCATTCTGGATGCAGACAAGGAAGGCTATTTGCGATCGCATCGCTCGCTGATTCAAACCGCCGGGCGTGCAGCAAGAAATGTGCGTGGCCGTGTGCTGTTTTACGGGGACGTCATCACCGACTCTATGCGACAGGCCATGACGGAGACCTCCCGTCGGAGGGCGATTCAGGCGGCGTTCAACGAAGCCCACGGCATCGTGCCGGCGAGCATTCAGAAAGCGGTGACACGGCTCGAGTATGCCGAAGCTTATGCTGAGCCGGAACAATTGCTGTTGGCCGCCGAGCCTTCCGCCGCGTATCCGGAAGCGGATGAGGCGGTCGAGCAGCAAATCCACCGGCTCGAGTTGGAGATGAAAGCCGCGGCGAAAGAATTGGAATTTGAGCGTGCAGCGGGGCTTCGCAACCGGATCCGTGCACTGCGTCTGCGTGAGCTGGAATTGAAATCGGGCGGATAGCGAGGGGTCTGAGGGATCCGGCTGGGCACGTCGTTCTGTTAGACGTTTTTGTACAGGTAGATGCCGAGCAGCATGCCGAGGATGCTCAGGAGACTGATCTTGAAGCTAAAGCCCAACGTGAGCTTCAGCAGAATGAGGTCGATGGTCAAGGGGGGACTGATCCCCGGCGTGAAGTTTGTGGCAAAGATGGTCTGAATCGTCCCTTGCGGGGCCATGACCCTCAGAATTTCCCCGAGGATACCGCCGAGCAACCCGCCAATCAGCAGGAATATCAGCAGCAGCCAGGGGGATTTTCTCACGTCAACGGCCTCTTAAACTGTTGATAGGGCTCGACGATTCTCGAAGGCGACGATATCGGAAGGTGCGTACCCTGTCAACCAGAATACAGGTCTCTGCGCCTTGACTTCTCGGGGGGCCTCCATTAGACTGCCCGGTGCTCTTTTGCTAGATTTTTCGAGGCGATCGAAGATCTATTGATAAAGCTTCGATTGCCTTTTTCTTTGGTGCGGCATGTTGGATCAGCTGAGCGAAAAATTCGAAAAAATCCTGAAAAAACTCCGCGGTACCGGTGTCCTTACCGAAGAGAACATCGCGGAAGCCTTAAAGGAAGTCCGTCTGGCTCTGCTGGAAGCCGACGTGAACTTCAAGATCGTCAAAGAATTCGTGGAGCGGGTCCGGGAAAAGGCGATCGGACAGGAGGTCCTTCAGAGCCTGACGCCTGGTCACCATGTGGTCAAAGTCGTCTGGGACGAACTGCGGACGATGATGGGCCAGGAGCGGGCGGGTCTCTCGTTGGCATCGGTACCTCCCACGGTCGTCATGATGGTCGGTCTGCAAGGATCGGGAAAAACCACGACAAGTGGCAAGCTCGCCAGGTTCTTCAAACAGCAGGGGAAGCGTGTGTTGCTCGTCGCCGCTGACCCCCGCCGACCGGCCGCCGCGGATCAACTCTCAAGTATCGGACGCAGTTTGGACATCGATGTTCATCGGCAGGATCAGCCGGGGACATCGGCGGAGGACGTCGTCCGCCTCTGTCGGACCGGGGTCGAGCGTGGCCGGGCGCAAGGGTTTGATCTCGTCGTCCTGGATACCGGCGGGCGTCTGCACGTGGACGACGAACTCATGAACGAACTGGCAGCCGTCAAGTCGGCGGTGACGCCGAACGAGGTCCTGCTGGTTGCCGACGCCATGACCGGGCAGGATGCCGTCACCATGGCCGGCCAGTTTGATCAGCGCATCGGTCTCACGGGCATCATTCTGACCAAAGTGGAAGGTGATGCGCGGGGCGGCGCGTTACTCTCGATCAGAGCGGTGACCGGAAAACCCGTAAAGTTTCTCGGTGTCGGAGAAAAACTCGAGGCACTCGAACTGTTCCATCCCGACCGGATGGCATCCCGCATCCTTGGGATGGGGGATGTCCTCTCGCTCATCGAAAAAGCCCAGGAGACCTTCACACGCGAGCAGGCGGAAGAAGCTCAGAAGCGGTTGACGACCAACACGTTTACCCTCCAAGATTTCCGGGCCCAGCTCGGACAGGTGAACAAGTTGGGATCGTTGGACCAGATCCTGGGCATGCTGCCGGGCGGACAGAAGCTAAAGGGTGCCATGGAAGGGCAGGTGCCGGAGCGGGAATTGAAACGGGTCATGGCGATGATCGATTCGATGACACCGCGGGAACGCCGCGATCACACCGTCATCAACGGAAGCCGCAAAAAGCGGATTGCGCGGGGGAGCGGAACGAGCGTCGTGGAGGTCAACCGGTTGATCAAGCAGTTTCTTTCCGCACGGAAGATTGCGAAGGTGATGAGCGGTACGGCAGGGCGCCAACAGCTGGCGCAGCTGCTTCGTTCCATGTGAGTCGGGCATCCCGCCGGCCGCACTCAAGCCATCCGCGAAGCGCCAAACGTGTGAAATCACAACGCCGACAGCGACCGCTGAAGGCGCATATGAAGGAGGAAGACAGTGGCCGTTCATTTACGACTGACGAGAACAGGACGACATAAGCGACCGATCTACCGTGTGGTGGCGGCGGACTCACGCATGCCGCGTGACGGGCGCTTTTTGGAGATTTTGGGCATTTTCGATCCGCTGAAAGCCGCAGGACTTCCCGAGCTCAAGCAGGAGCGGGTGCTCACCTGGCTGCATCAGGGGGCACAGCCAACCGTGACGGTCAAGACGCTGCTTCGGCGTTCGGGAGTGTGGAAGCAGTTTGAAACGGAAAAGGCGGCCAAGAAGAAGAGCTGAGTCATGACGACCTCGCCAGAGATGGTGACCATCGGCAGGATCGACCGGCCCTTTGGGGTGCACGGGGCGGTGAAGGTCCGCTCGCTCAGTGACCGGCCCGGCCGGTTCGAAGGGTTGAAAGCGGTCCGAGTCGCTGGGCAGGGCGGCCAGACAGGCGATCGAACGGTCACACATGTGCGCCGCGCCGGGGCCTCCTACATCGTCGAGTTCGAGGGTGTGACGACGCCAGAAGAAGCTGGAATGATGCGCGGAGCCCTACTGCAGGTACCCCGGATGGCCGCCGGTGAATCTGGCGCCTGGTACGAATGCGATCTCATCGGCATGACAGTGGCCGACGAGGCTGGTCATGAACTCGGGCGTCTCGAGTCCATTTGGGAACTGCCTGCTCATCCCGTCTTGGTCGTCAAGCGGGACAGCCGTGAAGTGCTGATTCCCGCGGTCAAAGAGTTTGTCCGAACCGTAGACGTCGCCGAGGGACGAATGACGGTGCGGATCATTGAAGGATTGGTCGAGGCCTGACATGCTGCGGTGCGATGTCATCACGCTGTTTCCCGAGATGGTGACGCCCGTCCTGGAGAGCAGCATGCTCAAGCGCGCCCGTGAGAAAGGCCTGCTCGAAGTCAACGTCCACAACTTGCGCGAGTACACGCAGGATAAGCACAAGGTGGCCGATGACGTGCCGTATGGCGGCGGCGCCGGTATGGTCATGAAGGCTGAACCGATTCTGCGCGCGGTGGAGGAAATCCGACGGCCGTACGAACAACGTGGAGAGATGGTCAGGATGCTGTTGCCTTCGCCGCAGGGCCGTCCGTTCACTCAGGCCTATGCCCATGAGTTGGCAGCAGATCCGAGCCGGCTCATCATTCTGTGCGGACATTACGAGGGTATCGACGAACGGGTTCGGCTGGCACTCAGACCGGAGGAGGTCTCAGTCGGTGACTATGTGTTGACCGGCGGCGAGCTGCCGGCTCTGATTCTGATCGATGCAGCATCGCGGCTGGTTCCGGGAGTGCTGGGCGATCCTGCCTCGATCGTGGAAGAATCGTTCGCCGAGCCGTTGTTGGAGTATCCGCACTATACCAGGCCAGCCGAGGTACGAGGGTTGGCGGTTCCGGAGGTGTTGCTCTCCGGCCATCACGAGGCGATCCGTCGGTGGCGCAGGAAGGAAGCGCTGCGAACGACATATGAGAAGCGACCCGATCTGTTGAAGGATCGGCAGTTGACCGTCGAAGATCGAGAATTGTTGGATGACATAATTCGCGAAGGCGTGCCCGGTGCACCGGTGTCATGCGGGGAGGAGGGGTGAGGTCATGAATCAGCTTGAACGGGTTCAGCGGGCGTTACAGAAAAAATCCGTCCCGCACTTTGAAATCGGGGACACCGTGCGTGTCCATGTGAAGGTCGTCGAGGGAGAAAAAGAGCGCATCCAGGTCTACGAGGGTGCCGTCATTGCCAGGAAGGGCAGCCTCAACACGGAGATGTTCACCGTCCGCAAGGTCTCTTACGGAGTCGGCGTCGAGCGTATTTTCCCCGTTCATTCACCGATCGTGACGAAGATCGATGTCGTGCGTCAGGGGAAAGTGCGTCGCGCCAAGCTCTATTACCTGCGCGGGAAGAAAGGCAAGTTCTCGCGGGTCGAGGATCGGGAGTTTGTGGGCGAGAGCAAGGCACAAGCCGCCGCCGCGCGAGCGGCCGAAACGGCGGAAGAGCCGGTTGAGGCAGCCGCAGCCAAATCCTAAGCAATACCGTCACGCAAGACTATCGGCCACGAGGGAGCGGGTGACCGCACGCAGAGTCCACTTCGTGGGTCCCACAGACGAATTTGAACTCGAGGCGCGGCGGCGCGGGTATCGACGGATCGCCGGCTTGGATGAAGCCGGCCGCGGTCCGCTGGCCGGTCCGGTCGTCGCGTCGGCGGTTGTCCTGCCCACCCGGTGCCGCCTGATCGGCTGCGACGATTCCAAACTCCTGACCGAATCCGAGCGAGAAGAACTGTACCTGGCCATCGTACAGCGCGCTGTCGGAATTGGCGTCGGCTCGGCGTCGGAAGAGGAGATCGACCAGCTGAACATTCTCGAAGCCACCCGGCTGGCCATGCTCCGGGCTCTGGCCGGTCTCAGACCTCAGCCGGACTGCCTGCTCATTGATGCCATCTCGCTGCCGCAGTGCGCCCTTCCGATCCGCTCGATCATCAAGGGCGATGCGCTCTGCATGTCCGTTGCCGCGGCTTCCATCGTGGCGAAAGTGACGAGGGATCGCCTGATGGCCGAGTACCACCGGCAGTACCCTCACTACAACTTTCTCTCCCACAAGGGCTACGGAACCGAAGAGCATCTTCAGCAACTTGCCGCGCATGGACCCTGTATGATCCATCGCCGGACCTATGCGCCGGTGGCCGAGGTCATTGCGCAATTTCGTCAGCCGCGTCCGGTTGCGCGGCGTTCATCCGACGGACAAGAGCGTGAGAATTCTTGACCCCAGGCGGCTCTTTGGGCAAGAAGGAGAGGCGGAGGCAGAACGCTACCTGCGCCGGAAAGGCTACCGTATTGTGGCCAGAAACCTTCGCTCCTCATTGGGAGAATTGGACCTCGTGGCGGAAGACGGCAAGGTGCTGGTGTTCATCGAAGTCAAGGCGCGCAGGACCGGGCAGTTCGGGGGCGCGATTCATGCCGTGCACCGGCAGAAACAGCAGAAGCTTGTGCGACTCGCCTCGCAATTTCTCGCTCAACGTCATTGGATGGAACGCTCCTGCCGTTTCGACGTGATCCTGCTCGAGGCGACAACAGCAACGTCGCTCAAGGTCCAGCATATTCAAAATGCGTTCGAGGTGTCGAGCGACGATCTGCATTGAGGACACCATGATCCAGCTCGTCCATGTCACCAAGCAGTACGATCGGCGTCCCGCCCTGTCGGATGTGACCCTGGAGGTCCAGAAGGGCGAATTTGTCCTGTTGATGGGTCCCAGCGGTGCCGGCAAATCCACGCTTCTGCGCATGTTGATCGGTGCGGAACGGCCGGACACTGGGCAGGTCTTCGTGAACGGAAAGAATGTGTCCACCCTCAGAGCCTCGGAGATTCCGTATCTCCGGCGCAAAGTCGGAACGGTCTTTCAAGATTTCCAGCTGCTGGTCAAGAAGTCCGTCTTCGACAACGTTGCTCTGCCATTGCTCGTCCAAGGCGTCTCTCAGACGGATATCAAACGCAAAGTCACGGAAGCGTTGCGAGCGGTCGGTGTGGAACACAAGCGGGATCAGTTGCCGATGAGTCTGTCCACGGGTGAACAACAACGGGTGTGCATTGCGCGGGCGATCGTGAACGGGCCTGTTGTGCTGCTGGCCGATGAACCGACGGGCAACTTGGATCCTGCCTTGACGGGAGAAATTATCGAGCTGTTCAAGTTGATCAACGCCCGCGGCACGACGGTCGTGGTCGCCACCCATGATCCCTCGGTGATGGCGCAGGTCAACCGCAGGGTGGTCACCCTTGTGAAAGGGGTGCTCCTCCCGGAGCAACGGATCGGCCGATGAGGACCATCTTCTATCTGCTTCGTGAGGCATGGGCGAATATCTGGACCAACCGCACGACCACCGTGGTGGCAATTTTTACGACCGCGTTCACGCTCGCCTGTGTCGGAGTCTTCCTGTTGCTGTACGTGAACCTCCGTGCCGCCGCCGGTTGGCTGCAGGAAGACATCAAGATCATGGTGTATCTGGACGACCGGGCGGCAGCACCCGTGGTCTCAGAGCTGGAACAGCAGTTGCGCGCCGATCGCGCCGTCGCGGCCTTGCATTTCATTTCCAAAGAGCAAGCGTTGGGCGAATTCAAAACCCAATTTCCTTCCGATTCACATCTCTTGGACGGTCTCGGCCAGAATCCATTGCCCGCGTCCTTTGTGGTGACACTCACGCCGCCGTACAGGTCTCCGGATGCCGTCAAACATTGGGCCGAACGCACGTCTGTTCTCGCGGGGGTCGAAAAAGTGGACTATAATCAGGACTGGATCGATGCCCTGTCCACGGTCATACGGTCCATTGAGCTGGTCGCGATCGGGATCGGCCTGATCCTGTCCGCAGCGGCCGTGACCATCATTGCCAACACGATCCGACTGACGTTGTTTGCCCGCCGGGATGAAGTGGCCATCTTGCGGTTGATCGGTGCCACGAAAACCTTCATTCGTATTCCTTACCTGCTCGAAGGGGCGGTGCTCGGCGGTTTGGGAAGCACCTGTTCGTTGTTCATGCTCAAAGCGCTGTATGAACTGTTCCGCCATCAGATGCAGACAACGGGACGATTGCGGGGTCTCGAGCAGCTCACGATGTTCTTTCCGCTTTCGGTGTGTCTTCTGCTCGTGGGGGTCGGCATCGTGCTCGGGTGCGCCGGCAGCTTTGTCTCCCTCAGGCGGTTCGACGAGGCGAAGGTATGAACCCGCGCCTGTGCTGTTGGGTCGCAACATGGGTGGTCATCGGTCTCTGGATGCCGGCGGGTGCTCTTGCAGATTCGATCAATGAGAAAATCGACAGAGAGCGAAAGACTCTGGAACAGCTCAAGGATCAGATCGAAGAGAAACGACGGCAGGCTGATGAGGCGGGAAAAAAGCGCGACTCGATCCTTCAAGGCATTCAAACCCTCGACGAGCGGCACATGCGGTATCGTCAGTCTCATCAGGAGATCAGCCGCAAGCTGCGGAAAAAAGACCAGGAAATCGAGGCCATCAACGCCCAGATCGCGCGGTTGCGTGAGGGGGTTCAGATCCGCCAGGAGGCCATACTCGCCCGGCTGCGCGTCCAATATATGGAGGGCCGCTTCGGGCATTGGAAACCGCTGCTCGCAGCAGATTCCTACGGTGATTTCCAACGCCGCCTCCGCTATCTCTCGGCAGTCTCGGCGCGCGACTACGGCCTCATTGAAACGTTCAAGACCGACCTGACCAGCATGCAGGAAGCCGAAGGACAACGGGAAGCCGCGCGAACGGGCATGGTGGCGTATAAACGCAGCACGGAAAAGCATCTGGAAGAAATCAAGGCGGTCAAGAAGGAGAAGAAGCTGTACCTGGCCAAGCTGACGCAGGAGAAGGAATCCAATGAGCGGGTGCTGCAGGAACTGGAGCGATCCGCTTCGCGCATTGACAGCCTTCTCCGGGAACTGGAGCAGCGTCGCAGAGCGGCTGCGGCCAGGCCTCCGGCCGGATCCTTGTCGAAAGGGGTCAAGGGCGGCCTTCCCTGGCCTGCCGAGGGCAGTGTGCTGACCTATTTCGGGCGGCAAAAGCATCCGACCTTCAACACCTATGTTCAGCGAAAGGGTATTGAGATCCGCACATTAGAGGGAAGCGCCATCCACGCGGTCATGCCGGGGACGGTGGTATATGCGGACTGGTTGAAAGGCTACGGACTCGTTATAATCCTCGATCATGCGAACGGATTTTTCTCACTGTACGCGCATGCGTCGAAAATCCTGACCTCGGTGGGGGCCCAGGTGGCCTCCGGACAGGCGATCGGTGAGACCGGTGATACGGGCATGACGGGGGAAAATACTTTATACTTTGAGTTGCGTGAAGGGGCCGAACCGGTCGATCCCCTGCATTGGCTGGCGAAGCGATAGGGCTATAAGGACCGTGCGGTCGAAAGGACGCGAATAATGGAACAGAACCAACGGCGGCGATTCTGGATGCTGGGCCCAATGGTCATGCTGGCCTTGCTGTTCGGTGTATTGATCGGCAAGGGGTGGGAACGGACCGGCCATGCCACTGAGACGTACGAGGAATTGCGGACGTTTTCGGAAGTCTTGACCCAGGTTCAGAAGAATTACGTCGATGATACCAAGGTCAAGGATCTCGTTCAGGGAGCTATTCGCGGCATGCTCTCGACGCTCGACCCGCACTCGGCCTATATGACTCCCGAAATGTACAAGGAAATGCAAGTCGAGACGAAAGGAGAGTTCGGCGGCGTCGGGATTCAGATCGGCGTCAAAGAAAACCGCCTGGCCGTCATCGCTCCGATCGATGGGACTCCGGCGCAACGGGCCGGCATCAAGGCAGGAGACTACATTACCAAGGTCAACGAAGAGTCGACGAAGGATCTCTCCCTCATGGACGCCGTCCAGAAAATGCGGGGCCCGAAGGGCACGAAGGTCAATCTCACCATTCAACGGGACGGCACCGCGGATCCCCTGCAATTTACCCTGGTCCGGGACACCATTAAGATTGAAAGCGTCAAATCCAAGGTGTTGGACAACATCGGCTACGTGAAACTCACGCAGTTTCAAGAGGCCACCGGGCGGGATCTCGGCAGAGCGTTGAAGCAGTTCAAAGACCAAAAAGTACAGTCGACGATCCTGGATCTGCGCAACAACCCCGGAGGTCTGTTGACGGCGGCCGTGGAAGTGTCCGAACAATTCCTGCCGAACGGAAAGCTTGTGGTCTACACGAAAGGCCGTGAAAGCAAGAAGGATGAGTGGTTTGCCAAGGGCAGAGACCAGATGGATGACTCCCCCATGATCATCCTCGTCAATGAAGGGTCAGCCAGCGCCTCTGAAATCGTGGCCGGGGCACTGCAAGATTACGGGCGCGCGGTGATCGTGGGAACGACGTCGTTCGGTAAGGGATCCGTGCAGACGATTCTTCCGTTGGGCGACGGTTCCGGGCTGCGGCTTACAACGGCGAAATACTACACCCCTAAAGGCCGTTCGATACAATCAACGGGCATCACCCCGGATATTGTGATCAAGCCGCAACAGGCCACCACGGTGGCGAAGGCCGAAGGCAAGCCCGGCGAGAAAGAGGGCGACGGCAAGGCGACCAAGCCGCCGGTTACCACCGGTCCGGGAAAGGAGCAGTCCGCTGCAACGCCGAAGGGCGCCGAGGACGGCGTGCAAAAAAACGGCGCCGCGCCATCTCCGACGCCTCCTCTCGATCTCTCGGGAGACCCGTCGTTGGACCAGGACGTGCAGTTGCAGAAGGCGGTGGAACTTCTGAAGACCTGGAAGATTTTCAAGGAGCTTCGACCGTCCTGATTCAGGCAGAGCGACGGCGTACGTCTTCAATTGCCTGAAGCAGGATATCCTCGGAGCCCGAGAACCCTGGCACTGTCCGGAGCATGTGCGAGCGCACGAGTGTTTCGAGATCTGCCAGCGTCCCGATGTTCAGGCGACTGTAGAGATAGGCGACCAGCGACTCCGAGAGGCCGGGTAGTTGCGCCCAGGCCTTGACCTGCTCAGGGAGCGGCATCCTGAGGGTGTCCAGCATGAGGATCTTGCCGGTTCTCAGAAACTCCTCGATCTTCTCCGATAGGTCGCTCCCGATGCCCTCGATGTCTTCGAGCGCGTTTCGTCGCGCCACCTCCGCCACATCTTCGTCCAGCGCCAACAGGGCGTCGGCCCCCCGCCGATAGGCACGAACGCGATAGGGATTGGCCCGCTGCGCGGCGAGCAGTTCCGCGATCGACCGGAACAGAGCGGCCAGTTGCTGATTGTGTTCCGGTGCGTCCATTGGGGGTTTTCCCACCATATTGTGCCGGGTTTTTCTCCTGTCAGGCAAGGTGTCCGGTTGATTGACAACAGGAATTAGGGTTCCCTAGGATGATGGACCATGGTTGACGCTTTGCAAATCCAGGTCAATGGTGAGCCGCGCGATTGCCGGTCAGGTTCGACTGTCGGCGATCTGCTACGGGAACTGGAGATCAAGACGGAGCGGGTGGCCGTCGAGTTGAATCTGGAAATCCTCGATCGCAAGGACTTCGAACTCCGGAATCTCAAACAGGGGGATCGGGTCGAGATCTTGAGCTTCATCGGAGGGGGAGGCCTCGTCGGCGATCGGATGGGAAGGGGACGGACTGATGTATGACGATCGCTTGGTAATCGCAGGCCGTGAATTCAAGTCGCGGCTGTGGGTCGGCACCGGCAAGTATAAGGATTTCGCCGAAACCCGCAAGGCCATCGAAGTGTCGGGAGCCGACGTCGTGACAGTCGCCGTGCGCCGCGTGAACATTACCGACCGGTCCAAGGAAAACCTGCTCGACTTTATCGATCCCAAGAAATACACGATCCTGCCGAATACGGCGGGGTGCTACACCGTCGAAGACGCGGTCCGCTATGCACGGCTGGCTCGAGCGGCCGGCGTGTCCGACCTCGTGAAGCTGGAAGTACTGGGAGACGAGAAGACGCTCTTTCCCGACACGGCGGGTCTGATTGAGGCGGCCAAGATCCTGATCAAGGAAGGATTCATTGTCCTTCCGTATACGAACGACGACCCCATCGTTGCCAAGAAACTCGTTGATATCGGTTGCCCCGCCGTCATGCCGCTGGCCGCTCCGATCGGCTCGGGACTCGGCATCCGCAATCCCTATAACTTAAAAATCATCATGGAGACCGTCAAAGTACCGATCATCGTGGATGCGGGGGTCGGGACCGCCTCGGATGCGGCGCTTGCCATGGAGTACGGCGCCGATGCGGTGCTGATGAACACCGCCATCGCGGGCGCGAAGGATCCCATCGCGATGGCGGAAGCCATGAAATATGCGGTCCATGCCGGACGGCTTGCGTACAAGGCGGGACGCATACCGCGCAAACTGTATGCGACCGCGAGCAGCCCCATCGAAGGCATGCTCTAGCAGAATGCTGAAAACAGCATTCTGCGAAAAAGCACTCCATGCCGTTGCTTGAGTCCCGCCTTCTCGTCGTCACGGATCGTCATCAGACGAAGGGCCGGCCGTTGATCTCCGTCCTTGGTCAAGCGCTGAAGGCGGGGAGCCCCGCTTTTCAATTACGTGAACGCGACCTCTGTACCAAGGATCTCGTCGCACTGGCAGAGGAGCTCCAGCAGATCGCGTGGCCTCGCGGCAGTCAGCTCGTGATCAATGACCGTCTCGATGTGGCGCTTTCTGTCGAGGGAGCCGGCGTTCACCTGCGCAGCAACAGTCTGCCTGTCGCTGTGGTACGCCGGTTGCTGGGGCCGCACCGGTTGCTCGGTGTCTCGGTCCATTCGGTGAGCGAGGCGGTGCAGGCGGAAAGCGCTGGAGCGGATTACATCGTTCTTGGTCCGATCTATGAGACGCCATCCAAGGAGATCTACGGTCCTCCGCTCGGTCTTGCGACGTTGGAGGAGGCCGCACGAGCAGTTGGAAAGCCGATCATCGGCATCGGGGGTGTGACCGCCTCTCGTGCGCGAGACATGCGCCTTGCAGGAGCATTCGGCGTTGCCGTCATCACCGCTGTGCTCGGCGCGGATGATGTTGAAGCGGCGACGCGCGTGCTGCTCGATGCCGTGACCTCCACATCATCGTCGACGTCGAATCGTTGATTCTGTGCGTGGAAATCTCTCGTCTAGTTGACCGTGAAAATAACGAGTGTTAGAATCCGCTCAAGACATGGGCTTTGCGATTCAGCACGAGGTTATCGCTTGTCCCAGGTGGTCACATGGCCGATTCGAAAGGCAGTCCAAGCCGGCTCCGGTCCCTCCGCGATTCCGTTAAGCACATCACCAAGCGGCTGTCCGAGGGAGACCCTGACGTGATTCATCGCAACGACGAACAGCACCGGGAGATTGAAAAGCTTCGCGTCCAAATCCAGTCGATGGAAGAAGAAATCCGTCGGCTCTACCAATCCCGTTACCAGCTGGATCAGGCCACCAAGCAGAACGAAAAACTCGTCACGACCCTGCAAGAGGCCAAGGCGCAAATCGAAGCGTTGCGCGCCGAGGTCGAAAAGCTTACTGCCCCTCCCTCGACATACGCCATCTTCTCGAGCCTCAATCAGGACGGCACCGGCAACGTATACGTGTCGGGGCGCAAGATGAAGGTCAGCTTGCATCCGTCAGTCGCGAGCAAAGGATTGCGGAAAGGACAGGAAGTCATTCTCAATGAAGCCTTGAACGTGATCGAGGCGCGCGGGTTCGACGTCCAGGGCGAAGTCGTCCGCTTGAAGGATTTGTTGGAAGGCAACCGCGTGCTCGTCACCCTGCATTTTGACGAAGAGAAAGTCGCCGAGTTGGGTGAGCCTCTCTTGACCGAACGTCTCAGCGTCGGCGATCACCTCCTGTTCGATCAACGTTCCGGCTGCGTCATCGAGAAGCTGCCGAAGTCTGAAGCGGAAGAGTTGGTCCTTGAGGAAGTGCCGGATGTGGACTATGCCCATATCGGCGGCCTCCAGCATGAGCTGGAGCAGGTGCGGGATGCGGTGGAACTGCCGTTTCTTCATCCGCATCTGTTTTCGGAATACCAGCTCAGCGCGCCGAAGGGCGTGCTGCTCTATGGGCCCCCGGGCTGCGGCAAAACGCTCATCGCGAAAGCGGTGGCCAATTCCATCGCCAAGAAGCTCGGACACCTCACCGGTAAGGAAGTGCGGAGCTATTTCCTGCACGTCAAAGGGCCTGAGCTGCTCAACAAGTACGTGGGAGAATCGGAACGCCAGGTTCGCGAGGTGTTCAAAAAGGCGAAGGAACGGGCGGCCGACGGCAACCCCGTCATCGTCTTCTTCGATGAAATGGATGCCCTCTTCCGCACGCGCGGCACCGGCATCTCGTCGGACATCGAATCGACCATCGTGCCGCAGTTCCTCTCCGAGATCGACGGCGTCGAACGCCTACGAAACGTGATCGTCATCGGCGCGAGCAACCGGCAGGATCTGATCGATCCCGCCGTGCTGCGGGCCGGCCGGTTGGACGTCAAGGTGAAAGTGGGCCGTCCAGATGCGGTGGCCGCCAAGGATATTTTCTCGAAGTATGTCGGGACCACTCTCCCGTTCGATGAGGAGGAGCTGAAGCGCCACGGTGGGGAGGTCAAAGCCTTCGTCGAACATTTGACCGATCTGACGGTCGGGACCATGTATGCCACCTCCGAGGAGAACAAGTTCATCGAAGTGACCTATGCGAACGGCGAGAAGGAGATTCTCTACTTCAAGGATTTCGCGAGCGGGGCCTTGATCGAAGGCATCGTTTCGCGCGCCAAGAAGTACGCCGTGAAGCGTGCCATCGCCCAGGAAGGGCGCGGGCTCCGTTCCGAGGACCTCATCCGCGCGATTCGTGAAGAGTTCAAAGAACACGAGGATCTGCCCAATACGACCAATCCCGACGACTGGGCCAAGGTCGCCGGCAAGAAAGGCGAGAAAATCGTGCATATCAGGACGATCAGCGGCGGTCCGAGCGAGTCGCGTCAGATAGAAACCATTACCACCGGCCATTACCTCTGACCCCCATGCGGGAATCCACACCCCCGACGGCCCCTCGCGTAATCGGCACAGAAACGGAATTCGGCATCGCGTCCAGGGACGCGTCGGCGTCTGATCCCATTTCGAACTCGCTTGCCGTCATCGGGCATTATCCGGGTATCTCCGTCCCGCACGCCGTATGGGATTATGAAAACGAAAACCCGCTGCTCGACGCGAGAGGGTTCGAGGTCGAGGGGGAACGGGAACGGCCGAACCCCGACTACAATCGCCAGCTCAACAAAGTGCTGGCCAACGGGGGCCGTCTCTATGTGGACGGCGCACATCCTGAATATTCCACTCCGGAGTGTACGAACCCGCGCGAGGTCGTGGCTTACGAGCGCATCAGCGAGCGGGTGCTTGCCCAATGTCTCGACAACATGACGCGTCTCAGAGGCCGGGACCAGTTTGTCCTGTACAAGAACAATTCTGATGGCAAGGGCAACAGCTACGGCTACCATGAGAACTACATGCTGTCCCGGTCAGTTCCGTTTGAGCGGATCGTGAAGACGCTGGCGCCGTTCTTCGTCACCAGGCTGATCTATGCGGGGGCAGGGAAAGTCGGTGCGGAAAACCAGACGAGCTTCACGAACTTTCAGATTTCGCAGCGGGCGGATTTCTTCGAATGCCTGGTGGATCTCAACACGATGGTGAAGCGGCCCATCGTCAACTCCCGTGACGAGCCGCATGCGGATTATGGCAAGTATCGGCGACTGCACGTCATCGTCGGCGATGCGAACATGGCGGAGCTGTCGACCTATCTCAAGATAGGGACTCTTGCCATCGTCCTGGATCTTCTCGAGGCGGGCATCGAGGTGCCGCAGATTGAGCTCGAGGATCCCGTCCAGGGCATCAAGCAGGTCTCACGTGACTTGACCATGAAAGGCACGTTAAAGCTGGCTGACGGCCGGCCCACGACCGCGGTGGAGGTTCAGCGGACATATCTCAAGGCCGCCATGGACTTCTATGCGTGTCATGAGCTGGACCAGGTGACGAAAGACATTCTGGTCCGCTGGGAGGACGTGCTGGACAAACTGGAGCGAGACCCCCGTTCGCTGGCGCAGGAGTTGGATTGGGCGGCAAAGCGACACATGATTGAATCCTACATGGACCGGAAAGGCTGCGGGTGGGACGATCCCCGCGTCCGGTTGATGGACCTGCAATATCATGACATCAGGCCGGACAAGGGGCTGTACTATACCCTTGAGCGCAGCCATCTCATCGAGCGGATCGTGCAGGATGTGGAAGTGACTCGGGCGGAGTTCACGCCACCTTCCGGCACGCGTGCCTATTTCCGCGGACGCTGCATCGGAAAGTTTTCGAAATCCATCTATGGGGCAAGCTGGACGTCAGTGCTCTTCGATGTCGGCAATACCACGATCAAGAAGGTGCCCTTGATGGATCCGTTGCGTGGAACCGAATCGCTAACGGGTGAATTGCTCGACCAATCGGACACGGCGGAGGCGCTGCTCTCCAAGCTGAAAGCCTAATGAAGCTTCCCTTCCTTCCCAACCACGACGACGCGAGTTTTTTCAGTTTCCTGACCAGGCAGCACCCCGAATTGACGCCAGGAGGGCGGCGATCGCCTGAATTGCCGTCAGTGGTGCATGAACCTGTACGGCCGGTCCAGCCTGTCACCGTCCCCCAGGCGACGACGGTACTCGCCGTCAAATATCAGGACGGCGTCGTCATCGCGGGCGACCGGCGCGCGACTGAGGGATTTCAGATTGCCGAGCGCCGCATCGAGAAGGTCTTCAAAATCGACGAGTACTCGGCCATGGCGATCGCCGGAGCGGCCGGGCCGTGCATCGAGATGGCGAAGCTCTTTCAAACCGAGCTTGAGCATTACGAGAAGCTTGAGGGGATGCAGCTGTCCTGTGAGGGCAAGGCCAACAAGCTCGGACAAATGGTCAAAGCCAACCTGCCGATGGTGTTCCAGGGGCTGGTCGTGATGCCGCTCTACGTCGGCTATGATCTGAAACGCAGCGAAGGCCGGATCTTCAAGTACGATCTGGCCGGCGGACGCTATGAAGAATCCGATTATCATGCGATCGGCTCCGGAGGAAAGGATGCGCGCAACACCATGCGCGAGCATTTCAAGAAGGGTATGGCCGAACCGGACGCACTGAAATTGGCCCTGCTGGCACTCTACAACGCCGCTGACGACGACGTCGGCACCGGCGGCCCCGATCTGGTGCGCGGAATTTATCCCACGGCCAAGATCGTCAACGGAACCGGCATCACCGACGTCGGGGAATCGCAGATCCGCGGCGTGTACGACGAGCTGTTAGCCAGCCGCAGGACGAAAGAACGATAACCATGCCGATGCCCTATTACGTCTCTCCCGAGCAGATGATGCAGGACAAGGCGGAGTATGCCAAGAAAGGCATCGCCAAGGGCCGGTCCATCATCGCCATGGAATATGTCAACGGCATCTTGTTGGCCGCGGAGAATCCGAGCGCAAGTCTCCATAAGATCTCGGAGATCTATGACAACATCGCCTTCGCCGGCGCCGGGAAGTACAGTGAGTTTGAAAACCTGCGCAAGGCGGGCATCCGGCATGCGGATCTCAAAGGGTTCATGTACAGCCGGGAGGACGTCACCGCCCGGTCTTTGGCCAACGGGTATTCCCAAAGCCTGGGCACGATCTTCAGCCAGGAAATGAAGCCGCTCGAGGTCGAGATTCTCGTCGTGCAGATCGGACACAACGGACACACGAACGAAATGTACCGGATCTCCTTCGACGGGAGCATCATCGACGAGAAGCAGTTCGCGGTCATCGGCGGTAAATCCGAGGCCGTCCATGCCGCGCTCAAGGAAAAGGTGCCGGCCCGGGAGCCAGATCTCAAGACGGCGTTGAATCTTTGCATCGTCGCGCTCGAGCAGACGGGGAACCAAAAACTCTCGCTCGAAAGCCTTGAGGTGGCAGTACTGGATCGCACGAGAGACAGCCGGAAATTCCGCCGGTACACCTCCGCCGAAACCAAGCAGTTCCTCGCATAACCCACTGCGAATCCTTCCGCTTCTGTTGAAGATGAGGCGGAGGGCGTGTATTCTCCTCGTATGCCATCTCCCGGCCCCATGAAGCAGCGCATCTTCGGCCTCGAGAACGAGTACGGCCTGATCTTTTCACCGAATGGCCGAATCTACCTGCCGATGGAAAAGGTGCTCGGCTACATTTTTGAGGGCCTGATCCCCAACAGTTGGCCGTCGAATGCCTTCCTGGTCAACGGCGCGCGGTTTTATCAGGATACCGGCTGCCATCCCGAATATTCGACGCCGGAATGCGACAACATTCTGGATCTTGTGGTCCACGACAAGGCTGGCGAGCGCCTTCTGGAAGCCTGTTTGCCGGCGGCGGAAGAACGGCTGCGCGAGGAAGGGTTGTCGGGGGAGATCTACATCTTCAAGAACAACACCGATTCTCTGGGCAACACGTATGGATGCCACGAGAATTTTCTCATGCGCCGTGACGTCGATTTCTGGAAGGTCACCGAGCAACTCATCCCATTTTTTGTGACTCGGCAGGTGTACAGCGGGGCCGGCAAGGTGCTCAAGGTCTCCGGAAAACCCCAGTTTTTCATCTCTCAGCGGGCTCAGCATATCCACGAGAAGACGTCGTCTTCGACGACCTCCTCCCGCAGTATCATCAACACACGGGATGAGCCGCATGCCGACGCCGAACGCTACCGTCGTTTGCACATTATCGTCGGCGATTCCAACATGTCGGAGCTGGTCACGTACCTGAAAGTCGGGACGGCGACGCTTGTGCTCTCGATGATCGAGGAAGGATTTTCCGTGCACGGGATGGAACTGGAAGATCCCGTCAAGGCGATCCGGGAAATCTCCCGCGATCCGACGGTGAAACGGAAAGTGAAACTCGACGACGGGCGGCAGATGACCGCAGTGGAAATCCAGCGGGTCTACCTGGAACGGGCCCACGAGTATCTGGCCCAACAGGACCATGACCCCATCCTGGACGACGTGTGGAAGCGTTGGGCGGCGATCCTCGACAAGCTAGAAGACGACCCAATGCAGTTGGTCCGTGAAATCGACTGGATCACCAAGCGCCATCTGATTCAGTCGTATGTCGACCGCAAGGGGTGCAGCTGGGACGATCCGCGCGTCTTCCTGCTGGATCTGCAGTTCCATGATGTGAAACGCACGAGAGGGCTCTATTACCTCATGGAGTCCCGCGGACTGGTCGAGCGGGTGGTGGAAGAGGACGCCATACAGCGGGCCATGTCAACACCGCCGCAAACGACCCGAGCCAAGGTGCGGGGCGACTTCATCAGGTTTGCGCGCGCCAAGAATCGCTCGTATACGGTCGATTGGACCTATCTGAAGCTGAACGGCTACTGGGAAGAAACGATCCTGTGCATGGACCCCTTTAGCGCCGTGAACCGACGAGTCGATGAGCTGGTATCACAAGTGTCGGGCCTGCGGTTTTACAGATAGGCTTAGCCGATGCTCTCTGTTGCGTTGAAACAGGCCAGCCAGCGCGTGTCCCGGCTCGACCGGACGCTGATCATGTTCGTCGTACTATTGACCAGCGTGTTCCCGGTCGAGCTGTTTCCCAATGCTCCGCCTCCCCCCAAAGGGATCGACGGACAGTACAGCGGTCGCCAGGGGCAGGTGCTGCTCGTGAAGGTCCCCCTCCCGGAGGAGGCGACCGAAGTCAAAGGCACGTTTCTGGATCGGACGATCCCGTTCTTCCGGGAGATCCGAGCCGGAGAGCCGTCCGGCTATCTGGGATTGGTCGGTATCGATATGCAGGATGCCCCCGGCACCTACGAGCTTGTCGTCACCGTGAAGAGCGGCGAACAGCAACCCAAACGCCTCAGCTACCATGTGCTGGTCACGAAAGAAAAATTCGCCGTCGAGCATCTCAAGTTGCCCAAGGACAAGGTCGACTTGGACGACAAGACCCTGACGCGTTGGAAGATGGAGCAGGAGCAAGTGCGACAGGCACTTGCGGATCATTCCGCCTTGCGGTTATGGCACAGCGGCTTTATCGAACCGGTCAACGGCAAGCGCACGGGCATCTTCGGCAGCGTCAGGATCATGAACGGACAGCCGCGCAATCCGCACAACGGGGAAGACATCGGCGCGCCCTTGGGTACGGACGTGGCCGCCACCAATGACGGTGTCGTACGGCTCACGGTTGATCACGTCTTCTCGGGGAGGGGCGTGTTCGTGGACCATGGGTTGGGCTTCTACAGCATGTACTTTCATCTGTCCGAGATTCTCGTCAAAGACGGCGATCTCGTGAAAGCGGGACAAATCATCGGCAAGGTGGGCGCCACCGGCCGAGCCACGGGCCCGCATCTGCACTGGGGCGTCAAACTTAACGGAGCCCGCGTGAATCCCTACGCCCTGCTCGATCTTCCATTCAAGAACGGGTCAGGATCGGCGACGATCGTGAGTCCCGGTTCATCCGCTACTCCGGAACCGCTTCCCATCAAACAGTAAAGATTCACCGAGGGTGCGGGCTCTCGGCTGCTCACCAAAATGACTTTTCCCTTGGGTTTCCCGAAGGCAGTGCTATGCTCCTAGGCGCGGCATTGTTCGATCGAGGTCCAGATGCCATTCGTCGCGGAAACCACGCTGTATCTCTTGGGCATCCTGGCATTGCTGGGGTTGTGGCGCTTCCATCAGATCCAGGTCCGATCCGGGCGGATCCAAGCGATCGATCTGTTTGATCGTTCCGTCGTGCGCTTGTATCTCTACGTCTTGCCCGAGAACCGGACCTCCTGTTCAGTGTGTGCGCAGGCACAGGGACGCGTCTTCCTGCCGTCAGCCGTGGACAAGATCGGATTTTCTCCGTTGGACGGTCCCTGTAGCGGCACTCTGTCTTGTCAAGGTGTGTTGGTCGGCTTGTACGGGGGATGGGTAGAGGCGAGACAACTCGTCAGCCGGCTGCAACAATCGTCCAAAAAGAACCCCGTCCGGCTGTCACCCGACGAGCTTTCTGCATTGGTCAAGGGAGCCTGGAGTCAGAGCATCAGCGCCGATACCGACCGCATCAGCATGCATCTGCTTGAGGGCTGGTGCCTTGGAAAGGCCGATGAGGCCGCGGCGATCGAAGGCCTCCGATACGTCGTGGATCGCGGCAAAGAGCCGCGGCATCTCTCCTACATCGTTCCCGCTTCTCTCCGCTTGATGGAGCTGCTCTTGAAGGCCGGTCGAGAAGACGAGGTTCGCCTCGCGATCGAACAGTTCGAACTCCGCTTTCCCTCCGACCGTCACGACGCCGACGCACCGTCGTTCACCCAACGGAAGGTCCTGCAAGAGGTGAAGTCGCGCTTGTGGGAAACGCGCTCGTTAAAGGTGTCGGCTTAGCCCGGGCTAGTAATTCGATTCGATGCTCGACGGGGTCTTGTTGAGCACCGTGGCGGCGGCACGGGACAGCATCGCATCATGCCGGTGATCCAGCGAATAAATACGGAATTGGACCAGCCGGGTCGGCAGCAGATCGAGGAATTCCTCGAGCGGTTCAGTGGACACCGTTCGGGTTCCCGGATCGTAGACATAGAGCGGGGTCCCGCGCTGGTCCTTGGGGTCGGGGCGCGGATCCAGCGGCGCCATGTCCACACGGAACTCGACCTGCTGAAGCGAACGCGGCATTTCTTTCCGGATCTGCTTTTCGAAATGCTGGTGGCTGGGAAAGTCCATCCCGCGCTCCTGTCCCTTCTCCTTCAACACGGTGCTGTACGCCATCTTCCATTTGACGTCCCGGCCTAAAATCCTGGCCCAGTCCTCTCCAAGGCGCCGTTCGGCGGCCTGACGCGACGTGTTCCAGCCCCGCACGGCTTCGAGCAGGGACCAATCCGTGAACGTCAAATACTCGTCCATCCGTTTACGCGGATCGTGAGGAAAGAGGAGCTTCATCGTCTCGCCAAAAATGTCCCGTAGATGAATGTCGATGGCCCGTGTCGTCCGGTGGAAATAGACGTTTGAATACAAATACATCCTCGTATTGAGGAACATCTGCAGCGCCGGCAGCCCGGTCTTGTGAATGGTAAATCCCTTGTCCGTCACGATCGTGTAATGAATCAGCCTTGTCAGATCGACCGGTCCCACGGCGACGCCGCACATATAAGAATCCCGGAGCACGTAGTCGAGGTTGTCGGCCGTATAGCTGCCTGAGATCACCGGCTGCAGCATGTTGAGCCAGCGCGGAAGGCGCGAATTATCCTTGCCTTTTTCTTTCAGAATCACATGCGCAATGTGGTCGGGGTTGAGTTCTTCACCCTTGTCAAAAGGGCCGGACGGACTTCGGCGGATTTTTTTGATCACGGGGCCCAAATGATCCCGGATGATGAGTTGCCCCAGCTTCTCGTGGCTCGTCTGCAGCGCGTGGAGGTAATTGTCATCGAAGAAATGGCAGAACGGGCCATGGCCGATGTCATGCACCAGAGCGGTCACGCGAAGGAATTCTTCAACGTAATTGGCCGAGGGGACATCCGCCGCAGACTTCACCAGGAAGGGATAGAGGTGCCGTGCGAAGCGGCCGGCGACATGCATGGTACCGATGGAATGCACGAAGCGAGTATGTTCCGCGGAGGGGTAGACCCAGCGGGCGCTTTGGAGTTGATAAATCTGCCGGAGGCGTTGCACCCACGGAGAGTCGATCAGATCTTTTTCGGTCCGCTCATGGGGATCGGCCTGGTTCGCAGGCACCGTGAACGACACGTACTTGTGAATGGGATCAGCGATGAGGGCCGACCCTTCATAGGGAGCGTCGGGTGGGCGAGTGGACTCCTGCCGTGCCATGAGCGCGGGAGCATCTTAGCGTAGGGGATTAGGAGGCGGCAATGGCTCTGCATGGCGCGCCGCCGTCTGCCGATGCTTCGTGATGATGTACAACGCCAACGGATAAGAGAGAATCGCCGCGACCAGGCTCAGCACCACCCCTCCCAGGGCGAACGGGACCGCATACGGCATGACCTGGTCATAGATCGCGCGGAACCCTAACTCGCTCCAATCGAAGACGGGACTTTCCGAGCGTCCGAGAAGCACAGCGCCGGTCCAATAGGTCGCACCGAGGACCGGCACGAGGGTCCATGGGTTGTTGATCAGGGCGCCGGCGAGCAGCGCGACGAAATTGAGCTTGAATGCCCACGTGCACAGCCCGACAAGGACCATGTGAAAGCCATAGAGCGGACAGAACGCAATCGCGGCGCCCACGGCGAATGCCAGCGCCGTCCGTTGCGGTGATTCCTGCAGGTGGAGCACCTGCTTCAGCAGGGCGTGAAAAGAGGCCATGGCTTTACCGGGTTGGACGGAAGTGTTCGTAGCCGGAGGAGGGCAATGGACGCTGCTGTCCGTCAGGCAGCGTCATACGCAGCCCTTCTTTCGCAGGGGTAATCCTCCCCACCCTCGTCATCCTGAACCGGCGTTGCACGGAGGCCCGTTGAAATCGAGTGCGATGCCGTGCGGGGACCGTGAACAGCAGTTCGTAGTCCTCTCCTCCCGCCAGCGCAAGGGCTTCAGCGTCCTGTCTGCACGATTCGGCATACTGACGGCATGCGGAGGAGATCGGCAGCGCGGACCGTTCAATCACTGCGCCGACACGGCTTTCGGCGCAGAGATGAGGGAGGTCCCCGGACAGCCCGTCCGAGAGATCAATGGCGGAGGTGGCCCAGGCGGCTTCCGACAGCCAGCGCCCTTCACGAACGCGCGCCGTCGGCCGCAAGTGCCGCCGCGTCAAGAACCGGCGGTGGCGTGGGCTCAGGGATCGCGTGTGTGTCGTGCGTGGCCGCTGGAGTAATTGAAGGCCCGCTCGCGAGTCGCCGAGTGTTCCGGTGACATAGAGATCGTCTCCGGGGCGCGCTCCGCGTCTCAACAGAATGCCCCCGGAATTCGCTGACCCGACGAGCGTGATATTGACGAACCAGCCGGTCTTCGAGGCCGAGGTATCGCCGCCAATCAGTCTGACGCGATGGGGGCGGCAGGCGGCCATCATCCCGTCGTACAAGTGCTCCACCTGTCGGGGTGTGGCGCCGCGTGGAACGGCCAACGAGACGAGCAGGTATTCAGGGGTGCCTCCCATGGCGGCGATGTCACTGAGGTTGGCGGCCGCGGCCCGAAACCCGATGTCGGTAAACGCGGCGGTCCGGCAGTTGAAATGAATGCGCTCTGCAAGGAGATCGGTCGTCAACAGCAACCGTCGCTTGCGGTCCGGGGCGATGACGGCGGCATCGTCGCCGATCCCTCGGACAATCCGACCATCAATTGCGCCGTAGCGTCGCTTGAGAGCACGGATGAGGTCGAATTCTCGGATGCTCGAGCTGGCCTGAGACCGGGCCGACGATGGCATGCTAATGCGGCCGGGGATAGGCCGAAGTCGGAGAAGACCTTGCGTGAGCGGTCCGTTCGGCCCGCCTCGATTTTTCGACCCGGGACACTGGTTTCGGCGATTCCTGCGGGGCCTGCGGTTGTCCCGCCTTTTTCTTCGTGGATGCTCTGCGCCGCAAGGCCACTTTCATCACATCGTCCATCGTATCGGCAAACACGAGCTGGATGCCTTTGAGAATGTGCTTCGGGATCTCATCGAGATCCTTCTTGTTGCGCTTCGGCAGAATCACAGAGGTCAATCTCGCCCGCTTTGCGGCGAGGATCTTTTCCTTTAAGCCGCCGATCGGGAGCACGCGTCCCCGCAAGGTGATTTCACCGGTCATCGCCAAATCCCGGCGCGTCGGCACCTGCGCCATGGCCGATGCGATGGCGGTCGCCATGGTGATACCGGCGGAGGGACCGTCTTTGGGAATGGCGCCGGCCGGCACATGGATGTGCAGATCCTGCTTGGTAAACATGTCTGGGTTGATGCCGAGAGTTTTTTCGCGCGAGCGGACGTAGCTCAAGGCGGCCTGCGCCGATTCCTTCATGACGTCGCCGAGATGACCCGTCAAGGTCAGAGCACCCTTGCCCTTCATGACCGTCGCTTCAATATAGAGCACGTCGCCGCCGGACTCGGTCCAGGCCAATCCCGTGGCCACGCCGATTTCGTCCTTCTCGAGTTCCGATTCCGGCACGAACTTCGGCACGCCGAGATACTTGTGGAGATTGCCGGCGTTCACGGGGAATCCAAGCCCTTTGCCCTCAGCGACCTTTTTGGCCACCTTGCGCATCACATTGGCGATTTCCCGTTCGAGATTTCGGACCCCGGCTTCGCGCGTGTAATGGATAATGATCTGGCGGATCGCCGCTTCGACGATTTTGACGTGCTTCTCCGTGATCCCGTGCTCATTGAGTTGTCGCGGGATGAGGTACCGCTGGGCGATGCCGAGCTTCTCCTCTTCGGTGTAGCCGGGGATCTCGATGATCTCCATGCGATCGCGAAGGGCGGGCAGAATCGGATCGATGAGGTTCGCCGTCGTGATGAACATCACTTCCGAGAGATCGAACGGCACGCCCAGATAATGGTCGGTAAAGGTGTTGTTTTGCTCGGGATCGAGCACCTCGAGTAGGGCGGCCGAGGGGTCGCCACGAAAATCCATACCGACCTTATCGATTTCGTCCAACATGAAGACCGGGTTCTTCGACTCGATCCGGCGCAGGGCCTGCAGGA
>DASVBB010000236.1:0-29352 GCA_036376045.1 Nitrospira sp. | reverse complement strand
CTGAACGAGAAGACGTTGAAGCGGTCTGCTGCCGGCGCGCAACGCCTCACGAACGGCATGCAGGCCGTACAACAAATCCGGCCGGCTATCGCTTCCAGCGGCTGGTGCCGTCGGGCTTGTCTTCGATGATGATGCCCTGTGCTGCAAGGGCTTTCCTGATTTCATCGGCTTTCGCGAAGTCCTTTCGTTTTCTTGCTTCATTGCGTTCAGAAAGTTTCGCTTCTATTTCATTTCCTTGAAGTTCGAGCAGCCCTGTATCCGGGACGACGCTGTAATCCCACTTGTCCAATTGGAACAATCCCAGGACAAAACCAAGGCGACGAAACTCTTCCAGGGCTTCCTGCCTTCGTTCTGTGGAGAGGCCGCGTTCAATGAGTTTATTGACTTCGTTTCGCAGTTTCTGAAGCTCAGCAACCGCCATCGGTGTATTTAGATCGTTGTCCATGGCTTTCTTGAAGGACTCTTGGGTTCGCACTAAGGTGGACGGGAGATTTTCGTCAGCAGTAGTCCCAGACTCGGTCTCACGCAGCCGATTAAACAAGCCATAGAAACCTTCTAATGCCTGCCACGCCTCCTGCAAGGATTGGTCGGAAAAGTCCAAGGGACCATGGTAATGCGTGGAAATGAGAAAGTATCGTAAAACCTCGCCGGTGACTCTCTCTGACCACTTCGACTTTGCGAAAATGTCCCGGATCGTGAAAAAATTCCCCAGAGACTTCGACATCTTCTCCTGGTTGATCTGCACGAAGCCATTGTGCACCCAGTAGTGGGCAAATTCCTTTCCGGTCGCCCCGCACGATTGCGCGATTTCGTTTTCGTGATGAGGGAAAATGAGGTCCATCCCTCCGCCATGAATATCGAACGTTTCATCCAAATAGTGCATCGACATCGCGGAACATTCAATGTGCCATCCCGGCCGCCCTGGCCCCCAGGGACTCTCCCACGAAGGTTCACCCGGCTTGCTGCTTTTCCAGAGAGCGAAGTCCATCGGGTGCCGCTTTCTCTCATCGACATCGACTCGTGCTCCCGCTTGCATATCGTCGAGCTTTCTCTTCGAGAGACGCCCGTATCCAGGGTATTTGCCGACTTCAAAATACACGTCTCCGTCGACCCGATAGGCGAGGCCCTTCTTCACTAACGTTTCGGTCAAGCGGATGATGTCTCCGATGTGTTCTGTGGCCTTCGGTTCGACTGAAGCGGGTCGAATACCGAGCTTTCCCATATCCTCGTAATAGGCCTGGATATACCTGGCGGTGATCGCATCGCAGGATACGCCTTGCTCGTTGGCCCGCTTGATGATCTTGTCGTCGACGTCGGTGAAGTTCTTGACGAAGGTGACCTCGTACCCGCTGTACTCCAGATACCGTCGAAGCACGTCGAAGACAAGCGCGCTCCTGGCATGCCCAATGTGGCAATAGTCGTAGACCGTCACACCGCAGACATACATCCGCACCTGTTTGGGTCTGATTGACCGGAACTCTTCCGGTTTTCCTGTGAGCGTATTAAACAGCGTCAGCATGGCAACTTACGAGCCAGGTGTGGCCGCCCGTCGAGGCCAATGGGACCAGAGAAAATACGCTCCTGCGAGCGCGAGGCACACTCCGATCACAATGTCGAATTGGTGGAAATATTCCCGCAAGTGCTCCCACCTTTCGCCCATCGCCACTCCAATATAGGCCAGCAGGTAACACCATGGCAGCGCGCCGATGAACGTGAAAATCACGAAACGCGGAAAATTCATCCGGGCGATGCCGGCAGGAAGCGAAATAAAGGTCCGGACCACCGGCAACAGGCGGCTAAAAAACACTGCGGCTTCTCCGTACTTGGCGAACCAGCGATCGGCGGTGTCCAGATCCTTATGAGACAAGAGCACATAAGGCCCGTAGCGTTCGACGAACGGACGCCCGCCCCAGACGCCGGCGTAATAGGCGACGATCGAGCCGATCACGTTGCCGACGGCCCCTGCCAGCGTGACGCCGAGCATCGTGAACTGCCCGGTGGTCACCAGGTAACCGGAAAATGGCATGATGATCTCGCTCGGCAGCGGGATGCAGGCACTCTCGATGGCCATGGTCACGAGAATACCCGTATAGCCGAGCGTCGAAATCGTATTGATGACGAAGCGGCTCAGAAGGGTGATGATCGCCTCGATCAGACTACCCATGGGTTACCGCCGCACCCTGCGTGTCTTGCGACTCCGGCGCCGACCGCGGATGGAGAGCTCCCAAGGCCGCAATTGATCAAGGACACTGTAGTTGGTGCTATCGAGGTGAAGAGGTGTGAGCGAGACGGCGCCCTCTGCGATGGCCTCATGGTCTGCGTCCTTATTCCTGCTCCACGAAATACGCGTCCCTGCAATCCAAAAGTAGCTTCTGCCATGAGGATCAACCTTCTCGATGATCGGGTTTTCAAATCGTCGCCGGCTTAAACAGGTGACCCGCACGCCAGTGACTGATTCTACCGTCCGGTTCGGAATGTTGAGATTGACCAGCGTCTCTTCGGGCAGTCCCTTCGCCAGGATGAGTCGTGCCACACGCACGGCATAGTGCGCGCCGGTCGGAAAGTAGAACTGGTCGCGCCCCTCCTGCGAGACCGCCATTGAGGGGATTCCGAGGATTGTGCCTTCCACGGCGGCCGAAACGGTACCCGAGTACAACACATCATCGCCGAGATTCACGCCCTTATTGATGCCCGACACCAGAAGATGCGGCTGTTTGGGCAAGATATTCAACAGCGCGAGGTTCACGCAGTCCACGGGCGTCCCGTTAATCGCATAGACGCGTTTGTCCATTTGGTGGATTCTCAACGGCTTGTGCAAGGTGACCGCGTGGGCGACTGCAGTACGCTCACGATCGGGCGCCACTACCCAGACGTCGCCAATGCGGCTCAAGGCCCTGGCGAGAGCGGTTAAGCCGGCTGAGTGGATGCCGTCGTCATTGGTGACGAGGATGCGCGGGCGTGAGTCAGGCATAAAAAAAGCTGCTCAGAGGCAGCTCATGAGGCACGGTGCGGGACGGTTGGAATTTGGTCGGGGCGAGCCGATTTGAACGGCCGACCACTCGCACCCCAAGCGAGTACGCTACCGGGCTGCGCCACGCCCCGACGTGTCTGATAGTCCTGTGCTGCGACGCCCATTGTCGCCTCGCAGCCTTCTCGATTGCAACCGTTCCTTGCCGACTTCCATCAGGAATGCGATTCAAGAATTTTCAATATGGCCTGTAAGTTTCCGCGCAACTTCTGCGCCAATTCCTTGGGTTTCATGCGCTGACCCGTCACTCGACCGCGACGAGCCCAGTATCGCTTGACCCCCTCGAGCGTGTGCCCTTCTTCGTACAGCATCCGTTTGATTTCCAACACCGTCTCCACATCTTTGCGGACGTACAGTCGTTGATTGCCACGGCTCTTTTTTGGCTTCAAGAACGGGAATTGCGATTCCCAGAATCGAAGAACGTAGGCAGGGAGCTTCGTCACCTGGCTCACTTCGCCGATTTTGTAAAACACTTTGCTGCCGAGCCGGGGCTCATTCCCCATGGACCGGTCCTCGTGGCGGGAGTTGTTCCGGGTGTGAAACTGTTACGAGTTGACGTATTTCTTGAATACTTGGCTTGGGCGGAAGGTCACGACGCGGCGAGGCGTGATGCCGATTTCTTCGCCGGTTCGTGGATTCCGGCCCTTCCTGGCGCCCTTGCTTCTGACCACAAAGTTGCCGAAACCGGCGATCTTGACCGAATCTCCCTTTTGTAACACGGCCTTCAACATGTTCAGCACAAGCTCGACGATATCGGCGGCTTCGTTTTTGGAAATGCCGACCTGCTTGTAAATTTCATTTGCGATATCAGCCTTTCTCATGCTCTCCCCCCTTGCGCCACTACGCCGTCTCGTCGAAGAGCTCGTCTCTTCCGGAGCCAGGAGACAGTTTTACCATAAGTTACGTGAGGTTAGATAGGCTGTCAAGGACAAATGTTGGGGAAGAGAAATGTGTGCTACCGGTCCGAGGCCAGAAGTTTGTACTCGATACTGTCCGCCAATGCCTGCCAGCTCGCCTCCATGATGTTCTCGGAGACTCCCACAGTCCCCCATTTATCTTTATGGTCGCCGGACTCAATCAATACGCGGACTTTGGACTCCGTCCCCCGATTCGCAGAGAGGACACGGACCTTATAATCGAGGAGTTTCACCTCACGAAGCTGGGGATAGAATTTCTCCAGCGCCCTGCGCAAAGCATGGTCGAGCGCGCTGACGGGACCCGCGCCGGTTGCCGTGGCCTGTTCGACCACCTCCCCCACCTTGACCATGACTGTGGCTTCAGAGGCGGGACGTCCATCTTCTTGATTTTTATCGACAATCACACGGAAGCCCAGCAGCTGGAAGGAAGGTTTATGCGTTCCCATCGCTTTTCGCATCAGTAGTTCAAAGGAGCCTTCCGCCCCTTCGAACTGATACCCTTCGTTCTCCCGTTCCTTCAGGGTGGTCATCAATTCCTGAACCTTCGAATGGTTCTTGTCGAGCTTGATTCCAAACGCCTCGACTTTTTCCAGCAAACCGCTGCGGCCCGCGTTGTCCGACACCAGCATCCGCTGACGATTGCCGACGAGTGAAGGCACGACATGCTCGTAGGTCACAGGATTTTTCAACACGGCATGGATATGGACACCGCCCTTGTGCGCAAACGCCGAATCTCCAACGTACGGTTGATGCTTGTTCGGCATTAAATTGGCGATTTCGGTGACAAAACCGGACACTTCCTTCAGACGAGTCAGCCGTTCGCCCAATGCCTTCCGTTTCATCTTGAGCTGCAGATTTGGAATGATTGAACACAGGTTCGCGTTGCCGCAGCGTTCGCCGATTCCGTTGATCGTGCCCTGCACCTGAACGGCCCCCATCTCGATCGCGACCAGTGAGTTGGCCACGGCCATTTCGCAATCATTGTGCGCATGAATGCCGAGAGGCACCTTGCATTCCTGCTGGACGACTCGGCAAATATCCTTGATTTCCCAGGGCATGGTGCCGCCGTTTGTGTCGCAGAGAATCACGCGTTCCGCACCGGCTTCCATGGCGCGCCTGATGGTTTCAAGCGCATATTCCGGATTAGTCTTGTAGCCGTCGAAGAAGTGCTCGGCATCGTAAAACACCCGGCGGTGCTTTGATCTGAGATAGGCCACCGAGTCGGCAATCAACTCCAGATTGGTGTCCAGCGTAATGCCCAAGGCATCCGTCACGTGCAGCGACCAACTCTTTCCGAACAGCGTAATGACCTTGGTCTCCGCTTGGAGAAGGGCCTGGATATTCGCATCCTTCTGAACGGAATTACTGGCTTTTCTCGTGGAACCGAACGCGACGACCGTCGCCTGCTTCAAGGGAGTTTCCTTGATCATGCGAAAAAACTCGATGTCCCTGGGATTGGCCCCAGGCCAGCCGCCTTCAATGAATTGAACGCCCAGTTCATCGAGCCGCTGGGCGACCATCACTTTGTCATCGGCTGAAAAACTGACGTCTTCGGCCTGGGCGCCGTCACGCAAGGTGGTGTCGTAGATTTCCAGCGGCGCGGAAGGCGCTGATGGCGTTGTGGCAGCAGTTTTGGCTGGGGCTTTGCGAGGGGTTCGTGAGCGCTGTTTGGCCATGGCGGAAAGGGTACCAGGAGCAGGCCGAGCCTGTCGAGGGTCAAATCGGCCGGCTGTTACCGTCCGGCGGGCGCCTGGTCCAACCCAAAAGCGGCATGGAGCGCACGCATAGCCAACTCCATGTATTTCTCATCGATGACGCAGGAGATTTTGATCTCGGACGTGCTGATCATCATGATGTTGACGCCCTCATGAGACAACACGTCGAACATCTTGGCGGCGACGCCCGAATGCGAACGCATCCCGACGCCGACCAGTGAGACCTTGGCGATGGCCTCGGTCACGGACACCGACTTGGCGCCGATATCCTTGGCAGTCGCCTGAATGATCGGCATGGCCTTTTTGACATCGACACGCGGGATGGTGAACGAAAAGTCGGTCAGCGATTCATGGCTGACGTTCTGAATGATCATGTCGACAAGAATGTTTGCCTTCGCCACCGGCCCAAGCAGACGCGCCGCGATGCCCGGTTTGTCCGGCACGCCGACCAGGGTGATTTTTGCCTGATTGCGGTCGCCGGTGATCCCGGAGACTGCGACGGCCTCCATATCTGCGTCTTCGCGTTTCACGAGCGTTCCCTTCCCTTCCTTGAAGCTGGAGTTGACCTCCAGCGGCACATTGTATTTGGCGGCGAACTCGACCGACCGGCTCTGCAGCACCTTGGCGCCAAGACTCGCCATCTCGAGCATCTCCTCATAGGCGATCTTGTCGATCCGCCGCGCCGTCGGCACGATATTGGGGTCAGTGGTGTACACTCCGTCGACATCGGTAAAGATGACGCACCGGTCGGCCTTCAAGGCCCCGGCCAGTGCCACGGCCGTTAGATCGGATCCGCCGCGCCCCAGCGTGGTCACGTCCGAGTGCTCATTGATGCCCTGAAAGCCCGCCACGACCGGTACGACACCGCGCTCGAGCGCTTCGCGAAGCCGCTCGGCCGCCACCCGGGTGATTCGCGCTTTGGTGTGAGCGCTGTCGGTCATGATGCCGACCTGGCGTCCGGTGAAGGACCGCGCGTCCACGCCGCGTCCCCGCAGCTCCATGGCCAGCAAGGCAATCGTCACGCGTTCACCGGTCGACAGCAGCATGTCAAGTTCGCGCTCATCCGGAAGTGCCGCAACCTCATGGGCGAGCTTCAGCAATCGGTCGGTTTCACCGCTCATGGCCGACAACACCACCACGACCCGATGGCCGTCCTTGACCGCTTGCTGCACGCGGTCGGCGACCCGATGAATCCGCTCGATCGAACCGACCGACGTCCCTCCATATTTTTGGACGATGAGCGCCACGATCAGGCACCTTTGGAGAAGAGTCTGACGACGAACTTTGTCGCGTCGCGCAGAGCAGACGTGGCGGCCTTGGCATCGGCTTCGGTGAAGCGCCTGCCTGTACTGGCGACCGGCTTTGACGAACTGTCATGGTAGGCATACGGCCAGTGCGCTTGCGTCATGTTGCTCTGATGGACGCTGCCGGGATCGCTGATCGTCACCAATCGGTAGGGCGCCATGGTGGCGATGCCGTCCAGGAAGGGACCGACGAACTCCCTGTCTACGGCCTCGATGGCACGCACCTTGGCTTTGACGTCCGGGTCATAGACGACCTCATCCGGCAGCTCCACATGCACGTAGGCAAAGTCCTTCTTCTTCAACTCCTCGAGCGCCACGTTCGCATGCGTACGGAGATCGGCCAAGCGGAACGGATCAACCGCGTCAAGGCCCGACAGCAGTCCCAGTCCCCGATGGACGTCGGCCGACGAGACCATGACACCGGGAACGCCGAACCGTTCCGATAGGCTCGGTCGCGGGATCGCACGCCCTTCGCCCCACAACCATAAACAGTTGGCCGGTTTCTGCCCGCCTTTACTCCGTTCTTCGTTCACGGGATGATCGCGCAGGATCATCAATGACGCGTCCATCAACTTGCGCAACATGTCGGCGCCGTCACCCGCAGGCAGTGAATCGGCAATCGATCGGCCGACCAGCGATTGCGGATCGACGCAGACGGCGCGAGGCTTTCCATTCACCCAGACCATCAAATGTCGGTGTCCCGATCCGGGGAAAAACTGGATGATCTCGGAGCCGAGCTCCTCGTTGACCGCGTCGATCAGCTCGCGGGCTTCCTCGCTTGTAATGAGGCCGGCGGTTGCATCGTCCATGACGACATGCGGCCCGAGCTTCTTGAGATCCGAAGTCCCTCCCTTGTGGCCCGACATCCCCTCTGGTCTCAAGGTCACCATCGTACAGCGATAGACGACGTCGTGCTCGCCGACCGTCACTCCCAAACTGGCCGCTTCCAACGGCCCCGGTCCTTGATAGTATTTCCTGGGTTCATACCCGAGGATGGACGTTCCGGTGAGCCCGCTTCCATGGCGGCCGTTGTCCAGCATGACCGTGAGCAGACCCAATTCACTCTGTTCGGCCAGTCGATCGAGGTGCGGAGTATTGGCGGCTTGGAGGGGGGTCTTGCCGGCTAGTTCCTGGCGAGGATGATCCGACATTCCCTCGGCGTGCAGAATCACATATTTCATCGACGATCCACTCGCATCTTCCCGTTACACGTCTAACAGACGAGCCACGTCCTCCGTTGTTGCTTGGACAGTTTTGGGTTTGACCGAGACGCTAATAGCCGTATCCGCATCCTTCAGTCCGTGGCCGGTCAAGGTGCACACGACGGTCTCCCCCTCGCGCAAGACGCCTTGCCGGCTCAGTTTCATGACGCCTGCCACCGAGGCCGCCGAGGCCGGTTCGCAAAACACGCCCTCCGAGCCGGCCACCGCCACGTAGGCCTCGAGAATTTCTTCGTCGGTCACGGAGTCGATCGCTCCGGACGATTCCTTCGTCGCGTCCACGGCCGCCTGCCAGCTGGCGGGGTTCCCTATCCGGATCGCCGTGGCGACGGTTTGCGGATTCTCGACGACGCGGCCCAGGACGATCGGCGCTGCACCGGCGGCTTGAAAACCCATCATGCGCGGCAGCCGCCTCGTTTGGTTGGCTGCGCGGTATTCCTTATAACCCTTCCAATAGGCCGTGATGTTCCCGGCGTTGCCGACGGGCAGCACGTGGAGCGTCGGCGCATCTCCTAATTGATCGCAGACTTCCATCGCCGCGGTTTTTTGCCCCTCGATGCGGAAGGGATTGACCGAATTGACGAGCTCGATATGATGGGCCACGGACAGCGTTTTCACGATCGAGAGCGCTTGGTCGAAATTTCCGTCGATCTGAATGACCGTGGCCTGGTGCATCATCGCTTGTGACAGCTTCCCCATCGCGATCTTGCCGGCGGGAATCAGCACATAGACAGGCAGCCCGGCACGGGCGCCATAGGCAGCGGCGGAAGCTGAGGTATTGCCGGTGGAGGCACACATCACCGCCCGCGCGCCGTTCTCTACGGCCTTCGACATCGCCATCGTCATCCCGCGGTCCTTGAACGACCCGGTAGGATTCGCGCCTTCAAACTTCAAATAGAGATCGATCCCCGGAGAGATTTTCTTGGCCAGCCGGACCGCACGGATGAGCGGAGTGTTGCCTTCGCCCAGTGAGATGATCGGCGTGCGTTCGGTGACGGGGAGAAATTTGCGATACTCTTCGATGACGCCGCGCCAGGTCATGACCTTACTCGTCCCTGCCCTCGATCCGGATCAAGGTGGTCGGCTCGGACATGAATGACATCCGGTTGATTTGGCTGAGCGCGGTTTGAACGTCACGCTCACTCGCCGTATGGGTTTTGATGACAATGGGAACGGTCTGTCCTTCACGCCGCCCCTTCTGCAGCATGGAGGAGATGCTGATGCCGCAGCGTCCCAGCTCACCGGCAATCTGCGCCAGCACCCCGGGCCGGTCGATGACCATAAAACGCAGGTAGTAGAGCGAGCGTATTTCCTCCATCGGCCGCATGCGGAGCGGGCGCCTTTCTTGCGGTTGAAACGACGCGGGCGGCACGCGACCTGTACCGCCGTTGAGCAAATTGCGTGCTCCGGCAATGATGTCGCTCACCACGGCGCTGCCGGCCGCCAGATCGCCGGCTCCCCGTCCGCTCAGGACGACGTCGCCTACCGCATCGCCTACCAATTGAATCGCGTTGTACACGCCCTCGATATTGGCGAGCGGCGACTCGGCTCCCAGCATCGTTGGGTGGACGCGCGCTTCTACCTCGCCTTCGACCAGCTTGGCAATACCCAACAGTTTGATCGTGTAGCCGAACTCCTTCGCATAGGCGATATCATGTTCGGTGATGTGGGTGATGCCCTCCGTGTAGAGGTCTTTGAAATTCACCGGCGTGCCGAATCCCAAATTCACCAGAATGGCGAGCTTGTGGGCACTGTCCGTGCCGGCCACATCGAAGGTGGGATCGGCTTCCGCATATCCCGCCTTCTGCGCTTCAACCAACGTCTCCGCGAACCCGTTCCCCTCATTGGTCATCCGCGAAAGGATGTAGTTGGAAGTGCCGTTGATAATGCCGTAAATGGACTGAATGGCATTGGCGGCCAATCCCTCTTTGAGAGCATGGATGACGGGAATGCCGCCACCCACGCTCGCCTCAAATCCGACATCGATGCCCTTGCGGGAAGCGGCGGCGAAAATCTCTTCTCCATGCAGCGCAAGTAAGGCCTTGTTCGCCGTCACGACGGTTTTCCCGGCGGCAATGGCGTCGAGAATCAAGCGTTTGGCAAAATCATAGCCGCCGACAAGCTCGACGACGATGTCCACAGCGGGATCCGAGAGGACCTGCCTGGCATCATTCACCAACACACCGGGTGGCAGTGTGATACCGCGGTCCCGTGCGACATCGAGATCCGCGACGCGCACGAGCTCGATCGGCACCCCGACCCGACGGCGGATCAGCCCCCCATTGTCCAGCAGAATTTTGACGACGCCGGTGCCGACCGTACCGAAGCCGACCACCCCGACCCCGACCCGCGTCATCATTCTTCGCCCCCTTCGAGCTTCAGGGCTTTCCTGATTCCGCGAACGGCCTGGCGGGTTCGATGTTCGTTTTCGACCAGCGCGAAGCGCACGTATTCATCGCCGCCTTCGCCGAAGCCAATGCCCGGTGACACGGCGACTTTGGCTTCCCGCAGCAGCAGCTTGGAAAATTCGAGTGACCCCATATGCCGATACGGCAACGGAATTCGGGCCCAGACGAACATGGTGGCGAGCGGCTTGTTTACGTTCCATCCGATACGATTCAAGCCACCGACAAGCACATCACGTCGTTTCTGGTAGCGCTGAACGGTGTCCTTGACACAGTCCTGAGGACCATTGAGCGCGATGACGCTGGCAATCTGCAATGGTTGGAAAATTCCATAGTCGAGATAGCTCTTGATCTTCGCCAGCGCTCCCACCACTTCCCGGTTGCCGACGCAGAAACCCACCCGCCAGCCCGGCATGTTGTAGGCCTTGGAGAGAGTATAAAACTCCACGCCAACGTCCTTCGCTCCAGGCACTTGGAGAAAACTCGGCGCCTTGTAGCCGTCAAACACCAGGTCGGCATACGCGAGATCATGAATCACGATGACGTGGTGTTCCTTTGCAAAGGCCACGATTTTTTTGAAGAACTCCAGATCCACAATCGCCGTCGTCGGGTTGTGCGGAAAGTTAATAACCAGAATCTTCGGCCGTGGAAAGGTCTGCCGGTAGACACGTTGAAGATCATCGAAGAAATCGCTGTCCTGCCGCAACTCAATGCCTCGAACTTCTCCGCCGGCAATGACAAAGCTATACATATGAATGGGGTAGGTCGGCGTGGGCGTCAGCACGACATCGCCTGGGCCGATCATGGCCAGGGACAGATGGGCCAGCCCTTCCTTCGAGCCGATTGTCACGATGGCTTCGGTTTCCGGATCGAGGTCGACATCGTAGTTGCGCTGATACCACGCGGCGATGGCATGGCGCAGTTTGGTAATGCCGCGTGAGGCCGAATAGCGGTGATTCTTCCCCTTCCTCGCGGCTTCGATCATCTTTTCGACGATGTGATTGGGCGTCGGCTGATCAGGATTGCCCATCCCGAAGTCAATGATGTCTTCGCCCCGATGCCGCGCATCCAGCTTGAGGCTTTGAACCTGGGCAAAGACGTAGGGAGGGAGTCGCTTGAGCCGGTAAAAACTATCTGACAATCCCATGGCCGTCTGCTGTCGAACTCTTAATGCCGGGAGAAGAAGCCGCCCTGACACGTATGATGGAGGCCTATTGTAATTGCGGGCGTGCGGTGGAGTCAAATTATCTTGTGATTCTGTGGGGTTCCGCATTTGATTCGAGAGCCGGATGCCCACGACTTGCTTGCCGATAACCCTCGACTCCGCCTTGCCCATCTCAAGGGCTTTCTGTTACAACTGCGGCGTCCGCACCATCTTCGTTCGCTCTCGACTCTCCTCGTTGCCAGCATCAACCGGAGGTTTCTTTGTGGCCCGACTCGGTGTGAATGTCGATCATGTCGCCACCCTGCGCCAAGCGCGCGGCGGAGCCGATCCCGATCCTCTCGCGGCGGCGGTGTTGGTGGAGTTGGCCGGAGCGGACGGCATCGTCGTCCATCTGAGAGAGGACCGCCGTCACATCCAAGACCGTGATCTTCACCTGCTCCGTGAAATGATCCGTACAAAACTCGACTTGGAAATGGCGGCGGATGAGACGATGGCCAAAATTGCGCTGACCGTCAAACCCGATCTGGTCACCCTGGTGCCGGAAAAGCGTCAGGAACTGACGACAGAGGGCGGTCTCGATGTGCCCGCTCACAAGGATCGCCTCCAGCAAGTCATCGCAATGTTGCATGATGGTGGAATTCCGGTCAGCCTGTTCATCGAACCGGATCTTGGCCACATCAGAACCGCCCACAAAATCTCCGCCGATTTCGTTGAGCTCCACACGGGCCGATACGCCAACGCCAAGCGCTCCAAGGAAGCGGACGCCGAATTCGAAGCCATCACGCAAGCCGCCAAGCTGGCCTACAAGCTCGGAATGGGCGTCAACGCCGGACATGGATTGAACTATCAGAACGTCAAGAGATTGACCCTTATCCCCGAGATCGTGGAATACAACATCGGCCACAGCATCATTGCACGGGCCGTCCTTGTCGGTCTCGACCAGGCGGTTCGCGAGATGAAAGTACTGCTCAACTAAGTAGACCCACCTCCCTTGTCGGCGCGAGTGATCGCGCGAGCCGCATTATGAAAATCGTGACGGCAACGCAGATGCAGGCCCTGGACCGGCGCACGATCGCGGAGGCTCGTGTGCCTAGCCTGACGCTCATGGAGCGCGCGGGTTTGGGAACGACCGAATTCATCCAAGCCAGGTTTGGACCGCTCCCCGGTAAGCGCTTCACAATCCTGTGCGGCAAGGGCAACAACGGGGGCGACGGGTTGGTCGTCGCGAGGTTATTGCGCCAGCGCCGGGCCGTCGTCACTGTGCTGTTACTGACGCCAACGTCCGGCTTGAGTCGGGACGCCGCCGCGATGTACCGCCGCTGGCTTCGCGTCGGAGGAACTTCCGCGACAAAGGTCTTCCGATCCACCGAACAAGTCGAGGCGCTCTTCGCCGGCAGCGACCTACTCGTTGACGCGGTATTGGGGACGGGTCTCTCGACGGAGGTCACCGGGAACTATCGGGAAGTCATCCGGTTGATGAATGCGGCCGGCAGACCTGTGGTTGCCGTAGATCTCCCTTCGGGCATTCATGCGGACAATGGCGCGCTGCTTGGCCATGCCGTCAACGCCACGGCCACCGTGACGTTCGGACAGCCCAAACTCGGCCTCTATCTAGGGGCGGGCATTGATCATGCCGGCTCTATCCACGTCGTCGATATCGGTATTCCACCGGCGTATGTCGATGAGATCGACAGCCGCACGCACTTGATCACCAAAGACGCCGTCAGGGCCGCACTGCCCGAACGGCCGGCTTCCTCGCATAAAGGCACCTATGGTCATGCGGGCATTCTTGCCGGTTCCGTGGGGAAAACGGGTGCGGCGGCCCTGGCGGCGAAAGCCGCGCTTCGGACAGGTGCCGGCCTGGTCACGGTCGGCGTCCCGGCCAGCGTGAACGACACTCTTGAAGCCAAATTGCTTGAAGCCATGACGATGCCGCTGCCCGAAACCAAGGCACGGACGCTCGGTCGTGCAGGGTTTGACCGGATTCTTGCCTTCATGCGAGCGCGAACGGCGATCGCGATCGGCATGGGACTCTCAACACATCCTGAAACGGTCGAGGTCGTGCAGACCCTGATGAAACACCTTGATCGGCCCTCTGTGCTGGATGCCGATGCCCTCAATGCGTTGGCCAGTCGGGCATCATTGTTGACGGAATGCAAGACTCCTCCCATCCTCACTCCCCATCCCGGGGAAATGGCTCGATTGGAAGTGGACGCCACCGCCCAAAGCGTCAATGCCGATCGTCTCGGAACGGCCAGACGTTTTGCCAGAGAACGGGGAGTCTTTCTCGTGTTGAAGGGCGCTCGGACGGTGGTTGCCAGACCCGATGGTCTGCTCATGATCTGTCCGACCGGGAACCCTGGCATGGCTACGGCGGGCACCGGCGATGTGCTCACCGGCATGCTTGTCAGCCTCCTCGCTCAAGGCGTCCCCTCCTGGGAAGCGGCCTGCGCCGCGACCTATCTCCACGGCGCAGCAGGAGACCTTGCAGCTGATCGGATGGGGTTAGCCGGTATGATCGCCGGCGATTTGATTGAACAGATTCCTTATGCCATCCAGGCGGTCAGCCGTTAAAGGACGAGCGAGGCGGTCGGTGTCTTCCCGACAGCCGACCTTGCCAAGATCAAGCCGGGTCTGGCGCCGGACCCTGCGTTCCCCTCTGGAAACCGATCGGCTCGGTCGCGCTATTGGCTCGGTGCTGATCGGAGGAGAATCTCTGGCCTTGTCCGGGGCACTGGGCGCAGGCAAGACGGCGTTGGTCCGCGGGATCGCCGCTGGGCTCGGCGCACCTCCCGAGGCCGTCAGCAGCCCGACCTTTGTGCTCCTGCACGAATATCATGGCCGGCTGCCCCTGGCACACCTTGATCTCTATCGCCTGCAATCGTTGAAGGAGGCGGCGTCGATTGGTCTCGATGACTATCTTTCAGGACCAACAGTCGTCGCAGTCGAATGGGCCGACAAGGCCCCAGGAATCCTGCCCGAGGATCGTCTTGAAATGGAGTTGCGCCACCGCACGGTTCAGAGTAGAAGTATCCAGCTCAGAGCCACCGGACCGCAGTCTGCTGCCTTGCTGAATCGCATCAAGAATTGTGACGCGCTTCCAACGAGTCATCTCCGCTCCGGAAAGCGGCGGAACGTGAAGGGAAAATCACTCTCATGATTCGTGTGATTCTTGTCGGCACGCTGCTCTTACTGTGTCTGGCCTTTTTCCTTCAAAATCAAGAACAAGAAGTCACGCTCCGCTATTTCTTCGGATTGTTCGAAGCCTCAACGCCAATTTACAAGCCGATCTTGGCGGGATTTGCCGTCGGCCTCTTGGTATCCGTCATCCTTCTGTTCCCGCCATGGGTCAAAGGCCGGATCGAGCTCCGTCGAAAAACCAAGGCCTTACAGGAAGCGGAAGTGGACCTCGAGCGCCTCCGCCATTCGCTGGAAAAACTGACTGGCCGAACGGGGCCTCCCGTGCCAGGAGAGGCCCCGTTACGAGAAGGCGCCGATGAGTGAACACGACCAGAGTCCATTGATGCGGCAATATCGCGAGATCAAGCGCGGCTATCCCGACGCCATTCTTTTTTTCCGTGTTGGCGATTTTTACGAGATGTTCTACGAGGATGCCGAAGCCGCCTCAAAGCTGTTGTCCATTGCACTCACCTCCCGGGACAAATCGAGCGTCGACCCGGTCCCGCTGTGCGGTGTGCCGCACCATGCCGCCCAAGGCTACATTGCCAAACTACTCAACGCCGGACGCACGGTCGCCCTATGCGAACAGGTCGAGGACCCCAAAGTAGCCAAAGGCCTTGTCCGTCGCGAGGTAGTGCGCCTGTACACGCCGGGCACACTGGTCGACACCGAGTTCCTCGACCCGAGCGAATCCAGCTTCCTTGCTGCCGTCACACGGGGTGAGCGCAAGGCGAATGGCCCGTCCTGGGGGCTGGCCGCGCTCGATGTCACGACGGGCGAATTCTGGGTCATGGAGGACGACGGAGCAGACCAGCAACTCGTTGACGAACTGGCTCGGCTGCAACCCAGAGAATTGCTTCACGCGGACACAGATCCCTCGGCCGCCTGGCTACGGTCACAGCTGCAAGGGGTCAGAGTCTGCGAACGCGAGGCAGCCTGGTTCGATCACCAGGAGGCCTCAAAGATGCTGACGAAGCACTTTCGAGTCCACACGCTGGACGGATTCGGCTGTCAGAATTTGACGGCGGCGCTTGGCGCTGCCGGAGCAGTCTGGCGCTATTTTCGAGAAACTCAGCCGACGGCATCACCTGACCACGTTCGCCGCCTTTCTCGTCGCCGGAACAGCGAGGCGATGCATCTGGACAGCGCAACAATCCGGAATCTGGAATTGGTTCGTCCCCTGACACCTGGTGCGGAACGATCGAGCGCCCGGCCATCAACGCTTCTGGCCGTGATCGATCGGACGAGCACCGCCATGGGAAGCCGACTGCTCCGCGAGTGGCTCCTGAGGCCGCTGATCGACGCGTGTGCGCTGGAGGCCAGACAGGAGGCAGTCGCCGAGTTCAAAGAACGCATGGCGGAGCGGGTGGCCATTCGCACGGCGCTCCGTCGCGTGCAGGACATTGCACGATTGAGCACCCGGCTGACGCTCGGCCTTGCAGGGCCCCGCGAGTTACTGGCGCTGAAGGACTCCTTGAGCGCCTTACCGGAGTTGCGTGAACACCTGGCACGCTGTCGCTCTGTGCTCTTGTCCGGACAACACGATCATTGGGATGACTGTCGAGATCTCTATGATCTGATCGAAGGGGCCATCAATCCGGACGCTCCATTGGCCGTGCGCGATGGAGATGTGATTACGCCGGGGTACGACCCGCGAGTCGATGAACTGCGCAAAGCCCGCGCGGAAGGAAAGGACTGGATCGCGGCGCTCGAATCGAAGGAGCGGGAGCGCACGGGGATCGACTCCTTGAAGATCCGCTACAACCAGGTGTTCGGTTATTACATCGAAGTGACCAAAGCCAATCTCTCTAAGGTGCCTCCCGACTTCGTCAGGAAGCAAACTCTGGTGAATGCAGAGCGGTTTATGACCCAGGAGCTCGGGGAATTGGAGGAGCGCGTCACAGGCGCTGAGTCGAAACTCCTGGCCTTGGAGGCAGAACTTTTTGCGCAGATACGTGGGCGTCTGGCGAACGAAGGTTCCCGGCTACAAGCCACGGCACACTCGCTGGCCCTTATCGATGCCCTGGCCGGCTTGGCAGAAACGGCGGCGCTGAATCGATATGTCCGTCCGACCATCGACGGATCCGGTCTTCTTCGCATCATCGAGGGACGCCATCCTGTCGTTGAACAACTCAGTTCCGATCTGATGTTCGTTCCCAACGATACCCTGCTCGACGATGACGCCAACCGCTTGGTCATCCTGACCGGACCGAACATGGCCGGCAAGAGCACCTATTTGCGCCAGGTCGCACTCATCGTGCTGCTCGCGCAAATCGGCAGTTTCGTGCCTGCGAGCGAGGCTCACATCGGACTTGTCGACCGTATCTTCACGCGCGTGGGAGCGTCAGATAACCTGGCTGCCGGACAGAGTACGTTTATGGTGGAAATGATCGAGAGCGCTCAGATTCTCAATTGTGCCGGCAAGCGCAGCCTGATTCTCCTGGATGAAATCGGTCGGGGGACGAGCACGTACGACGGATTAAGCATCGCCTGGGCGATCGCCGAATATATTCATGAGCACCTCGGCGCGCGAACGCTGTTTGCTACGCACTATCATGAGATGACCCAATTGGAATCGCTGCGCGAGGGAATCCGCAACTATCGGGTTGCCGTCCAGGAGCGCGACGGCGGCGTGGTGTTTCTTAGGAAAATTGTCCCTGGTGGTGCCGACAGGAGTTACGGAATCCATGTGGCGAAACTGGCTGGTCTGCCCGCGCACGTGATCAACCGGGCACAGGAAGTGTTATCGCAATTGGAGCAATCGAATGCCGAGCTCAAGGCGCCACAGGACCTCGCGCGCGCAACGTTGCCTCACCCGCACCCTCTCATCGATGAAGTCAGGCAAATCGATTTATTCTCCATGACCCCGCTCGATGCCCTTAATCGTCTGGCCGACCTTCAAAAACGCGCCGCCGAATAGCTACCGTTTTCTGGCTTTCACACAGGCCTTGTTTTCAACAGCCTTCAAACAAAGAAAAAGGCGGTAGCTCTCACGAGCTACCGCCCTGTTATTCCCCGAACTACGGAACTATTTTCCGCCGGGTAAATTGTATTTTGCCGTCCAAGGGATCAATCCACCGAGTGGCTTCTTGTCCGGAGTCAATACATCGTACTGCAAGGGCAGCGTGGCCCCATCCGGAGTTTTCGGCGAGGTATTCAACTGCTGCTTGGCTGCGTAGCAACCAGCTTCCATTTCGTTCTTTCCGACACATTCCTTCAATCTGAGAGCCGAGATGCTCATTGTCTTGCCAGGGGCGCCGGCAGTTTCGGCAAGCTTCTTTACAGACTGAATCACGCGATGATTCTGCTCGGTCTCGACCACCGTGAATTCGATCAAATCGGTGGTGCTGCCCGGAGGCACTTCCTTGGCCGCAGCCGGTCCGGCATGCACCCGGCCCATCTTCTTCAACTCTTCCCAGGCACCCTTGTCAGCATAAAACTTTAGATTCTTTCCGGGATGGATCTTCTGCCAGAAGAGGCCGCTCTCCGCATTACCGCCAAACACGGCGATGTTGATCCACACGGCTTCATCATAGGGATCCAGAACGATCACGCGACCCTGGAGGGTCGTTGGTTTGCTCATGTCCCCCCACTCGAAACGCTCCTGAAACGATTCGATCGCCATGGCGGTGGAGGCGATCGAGACCACCAGCGCAACGGCGGCCGCGAGGGCCCAGCCTTTCATATGAAACTTCATAATCGCATCCTCCTTACACAGTATGAAAATATGAAATCTCGTCGAAGTTTAGTCACCCTTGATGACTTTGAATCCGGTGATCGTCCGGCCATCGAGGCTCACTTCCATTGCGACCAGTTCCTGAGAAGCCTTGATGATCTGGTCCATCAACGCCTTGTCCTTCACCGCGAGACGAACCGTCGTGGCGGCATGGTACCAACCGGCGTAGGGATTGTTTCGCTCAGTTCCACCCGTAAAGCCCCATGCGCAGCACACAAACAATGGATCGGGCGGCTTCACATCAAGGTCGGTTGAGGAACGGCCCGCAGGGGTCCCGGAAGCCGGTTCACCTGTGTTCCAATACTGGATTCCGAAGAGGAGTTCGTTGTCCGGATTATCGGCCCATTGTGACCACACACGACCCTTCAGTGTCTTGGTCGCGCTCGAGTCACTCTTGAGCGGCTTTCCCCCAACAATCTGATCAGCCGCCCCTGTTGGGCCACCCGGCGCATCCGCCGCGGCGACAAAGTCAGCCGTCAGCAAGCCGAGCACAGAAATCACTGCAACTGCGGCTAGAAGTACGACCCTTTTCATACCAAATCCCTCCTTCATAAAAATGACCAGCACATAACTGATGAACGGTTCATTTTAAGTACGATGAATAGTGACGAGTCAGCGTCAGGAGAGCAACTTTGTCACCTCCTTGGTCTGTGGCTCTCACGCCGTCTTCGCCGGTGAAAGAGTCTTCAAGTAAAAACGCGGTCATGGTACTGAAAAATACAAAAGCGAGTCAAGGAAATGTTTGCCCTGTGGATATCTCAACAAGAGATCTATTTTAATTTTTATTTACAACGGCTTGCGAGATTTATCAGGTCGGTGAGGTAGGTGCCAGTCTTTTCGCCATTTGCCCAATCTATTAGAAAATTCTCATCTGTAGCCTTGAAGCGCGCGCGCCGGCAGCGGACCTAATCCTGTGATCGCCAAGTGGTTCATCCCAAAAAGTTCACGCCCGACAGTCGACACCTGATCGACGCTCACCCGGTCAATGTGCATCAGCATCTCTTCGAGCGACGTACGTGTACCGTAGATGAGTTCATCCTTTGCCAACTTGCTCATCCGGCTATGCGAGCTTTCGAGGCTGAGCATCAGACTGCCCTTCATTTGGTTTTTTGCTCGGTCGAGTTCTTTACGTTCAATGCCGTGCTCGCTGATCCGCCTGATCTCCCGGCACACGAGCTCGACCACACGCTCGACTTCTTTTGGCCTGGTCGCCGCATAGACGGTGATCGTGCCGATGTCCGAGTATCCTGACAGAAACGAATAAATCGAATAGGCCAGGCCGCGTTTTTCCCGCACTTCCTGAAACAATCGAGAGCTCATACTCCCGCCCAACACACTATTCAATGCATAGACAGCATACCGGTCCCGATGTCCAGCCGCGACGCCTTTCAGCCCAAGGCACAGATGGACCTGCTCCAAGGGTTTTCGTTTGACGAGCACACCGCCATGGACTTCCGGCGGACGTCGCACCGGTCGCGAGAGACACTTCGGCAACTTCCTCTTGGCAAAGAAGCGCGCAACCAGGCGTTCCACCGCGGCCTGCTCGAAATTGCCGGCGATGGCAATCACGATCTGACAGGGATCGTAATGCGCATCAATGTAGCCCAGAAGATCCGGTCGTCTGAGGCGTTGAATCGTTTCTTCACGGCCCAGGATTGAGCGTCCGAGTGGATGGCGGCCCAACACCTGACCCGTGTGCAACTCTTGGACAAGATCTTCGGGATCGTCCTGCACCATGCGGATTTCTTCCAGGACAACCTGTTTTTCCTTTTCAACCTCTTTGGAATCGAAGCGGGAATGATGAAAAAGATCGGCCAGCAATGCGAGGGCCTGTCGCAGCTGTTGGTCCAGGACCTTGACGTAAAAGGTCGTGGTCTCGCGGGTGGTGAACGCATTCATCTCGCCGCCGAGACCATCGATCTCACGCGAGATCTGTGTCGCCGAGCGCGAGCGTGTCCCCTTGAAGAACATGTGCTCGATGAAATGGGAATAGCCTGCCTGTGCAGGCTGCTCGTCGCGAGATCCGGTATTGACCCAAATACCGACGGTGACCGATTTGAGCGTCGGAATGCGCTCGGTCACGACCCGCATGCCATTGTCCAGGACGAGCTTGCGGTACAAGATGCTTACCCGGACGTCTGGTCTTTGGTTCCCGCCCCGGTTGGAGCCGGCATGGTTTCCTTGCGGCTGAGGCGAATCTTGCCTTGCCGGTCGATTTCCAGCACCTTCACCAGGATCTGATCGCCCTCCGACACTTCATCGGAGACCGATTTCACCCGGTGATGCGCCAGTTGAGAGATGTGCACCAGTCCGTCGGTTCCCGGCAGCACTTCGACGAATGCGCCGAAATCCATGATCTTCCGAACCGTACCGAGATAGGTTTTGCCGATCTCGACCTCTTCCACGATCCGGTTGATCATTTCCTTCGCTTTTTCCAGCGAGGCGTTGTCCAAGGACGCAATCGTCACGACGCCGGTGTCTTCGATGTTGATTTTGACGCCGCAATCCGCCTGAATGCCGCGGATCATCTTCCCCCCCGGGCCAATCACCTCGCGAATCTTGTCCTGCTTCACCTTCAGCGTGAAGATCCGCGGCGCGAACGCCGACATATTGGTTCTCGGTGCTTCGAGGGCTTTCTGCATGCAGCTGAGAATGTGCAAGCGGCCCGCCTTCGCCTGTTCCAGCGCCTGATTCATCAGCGCCGGCGTGATGCCGCCGATCTTAATGTCCATTTGCAGGGCCGTGACGCCGCGCTTGGTTCCGCAGACCTTGAAATCCATGTCGCCCAGGTGATCTTCCAATCCGAGGATATCGGACAAGATCATGACGCGGCCCTCTTCCTTGATGAGTCCCATCGCGATTCCGGCCACCGGCTCTTTGATCGGCACGCCGGCATCCATCATCGCGAGGGTGCCTCCGCAGACCGTCGCCATCGACGATGAGCCATTCGATTCAAGAATGTCCGACACAATGCGCAACGTGTACGGAAACTGGTCTTTGCTCGGAATGACCGGCTTCAAAGCCCGTTCCGCCAGCGCACCATGGCCGACTTCCCGGCGGCCCGGCGAACGAAGCGGTCTGGCTTCGCCCACGCTGAAGGGCGGGAAGTTGTAATGGAGCATGAAGGTCCTGGTGTATTCACCCTCCAAGGCATCGATTCGTTGCTCGTCATCGGTGGTGCCCAGGGTCACAACAGCCAAGCTTTGTGTTTCTCCGCGTGTAAATAGCGCTGACCCGTGAGTGCGTGGGAGCACGCCGACTTCGGAGGTAATGGGACGGATATCCGCCGGCCCGCGCCCGTCGGCGCGAGACCCTTTTTCGAGAATCATGTTCCGGACTTCGGTGTATTCCAAGCCGTGGAACACAATCTTGATATGGCGCTCTCGATTGGGGTCCTCCGCCTTTTTGAGTTTTTCAATGGCATCTTTCAAGATCAAATCAAGCCGCTCTTGCCGGGCGGTCTTGTTGGGGATCATGATCGCGTCTCGAATACCCTGTGCCACGAGGGCCTTCACCTGCGACGCGAGTTCGGGGGCAATCTCCTCAGTGGCCACCACACGTTTCGGTTTGTTGCCGGACAACTGACGCAGCTCGTTGATCTTGGCCACAATCTTCTTGATTTCGGCATGGGCCAGCTCAATGGCTTGCAGCATAATCGCTTCCGGCAGTTCGTTGGCCCCGGCCTCGACCATCATCACGGCATCGGCAGTTCCGGCCACCACGAGGTCCAGTTCACTGCTTTTCAGCATCTCGAGATCCGGATTCACGACGAATTGGCCGTTGACTCGTCCGATCTTGATACCGGCGATAGGCCCGAGGAACGGAATATTGGAAACGGCGAGCGCTGCTGACGCCGCGGTGATCCCGATGACGTCGGATGAACCTGTCTTGTCAGACGACAATACGGCCGCAATGACTTGGGTTTCGAAGTAGTACCCGTCGGGGAACAACGGGCGAAGCGGCCGGTCGATCAACCGGCTGGTCAGTACTTCCTTCTCTGAGGGGCGCCCTTCCCGCTTGAAGTAGCCTCCTGGAATTTTCCCGGCGGCATAGGCCTTTTCCTGGTAGTCGACGGTCAAGGGAAGGAAGTCCACGCCCGGTTTAGCATTTTGCGATGCCACCGCAGTAGCGAGAACAACGGTGTCCCCGTATGACGCCCAAATTGAACCGTCCGCTTGTTTGGCGACCCGCCCCGTCTCCAGCCTGAGTGTTCTGCCGGCGACATCAAGTTCAACAACATGTGCCATCTATGGTCTCCTCTGTTTATGCCCCACAGATGCCCACAGAGATACGCTCTGACCCAGATGCACGCGCTCATGAAGTGAGGAGCGCATCTCAGTGTTCACCTGTGCGACGGTGGCCTGCTGCCGACACAAGCGGCAGCAGGATCGTTGGTTACTTTCGTATGCCCAACCGCTCGATGATCGCCCGGTACCGGGCATCGTCCACATCGCGAAGATAATCCAACAATCTCCGGCGACGGCCGACAAGCTGGAGAAGACCCCGTCGGGAGTGGTGATCCTTCTTATGAAGCTTAAAATGCTCCGTCAAATACGTAATCCGGTTCGTCAACACGGCAATCTGAACTTCCGGCGATCCGGAATCATTGTCATGCTGCCGATGCCGTTTGATTAATTCTGCTTTCGCTTCCTTCAACAACGCCATATGACCTCTCCCCTTCCTTTCTCTTCTGCCTAGACCGACTCAGTCACGAACACCTTCTCAATCAGAATCCGTTCCGCACGTGGCTCTGCAAGCCTTGCGACGGCCAATAAACGTCCGCTGCCGTCATGGAGGCGTACGGGCATCCCAACCTCATGCTGTCCTCGATCTTCCTTCGTGGACACGACATTTGCCCATCCCACCGGCGCCCCATGGCTCACCCTGGCGGCTGCCTGCCCGTCAATGACCAGAATTGGAAGATCACGCAGGACCTCGTCGAGCGACCATACGGAGCTGGTGAGATCGCCGAGACTATGCCGAGCGATAAGCTCATCCATGGCCAACGCCCGGTCAAGGGTCAACGGGCCTACACGTGTCCTTTCCAGTGTTCGCAGATGCCCACCGACGCCCAGGGCGCTGCCGATGTCCGCACACAGCGTTCGGATATAGGTGCCCTTGGAGCACATCACCCGCATCGTCACATCCCGGTCCGCGATGTCGAGTACATCCAATTCATGGATGACAACCGTCCGGGCCTCCCGAGCAATCGTTTTCCCGGCACGAGCCGAGCGGTAGAGCGGCACACCATCGATTTTCACCGCAGAGTACATCGGTGGTACCTGTTGAATTTCGCCTCGAAACCGGCCGATGACCTCCCGGATTGCTTCCGGTGTGAGATGACTCGTGGGGCGATTCTCAAGGACGGTACCTGTGGCATCAAGGGTATCAGTGGTCTCCCCCAAGCGCAGCTGCGCCCGGTATTCCTTGTCCCACGTGACAAGATACTCCGCGATCCGTGTCCCCTTCCCGATGAGCACGGGAAGCAGGCCCGTTGCAGCCGGGTCCAACGTACCAGCATGGCCGACTTTGGAACCGCCGAGCAAACCTCTCACCTTGGCCACCACATCGTGGGAGGTCCATCCGGCTTCCTTGTTCACGGCAAGGACGCCGTCTATCACTTCGCATTTTGAGACCGTGGCATTCATGGCGTCACCGGATCCGACCACTACGACTGATGTTCCTCCGTCGTCGCATCCGTTTTCTCGTGAATTTCGTCCAACAACTGCAACACACGATCCCCGCGAGGCCCACTGAGGTCCTTGACGAACACTACCTCAGGGAGATACCGCAACGTCAAACGGCGGCCGAGTTCGCTTCTGACAAAACCGCTCGCCTTGCTGAGTCCTGCAAAAACGTCCTTGGTTTCCGCTTCACTTCCCAAGGCCGTGACGAATACGCGTGCAATGCGCAAATCGCTGGTCAGTTCCACGTCGGTGACGGTCACCGAGCGGACACGAGGGTCCTTGATCTTCCGCATGAGGATATCGGCCACCTCCATGCGTATTTGATCAGCCACGCGTTCCGCCCGACTGTACCCTGTCTTGGCCATCGCCCAGATTCCTTAGCCAGCCGGTCACTGCCCATGACCAGCCCCGCTGCCTTCACAACAACTCGATTCGAGACTGGACGACCTCGACGACCATCTGCCCTCTGACCAAATTCAACGCCTGGTCCAATATCTGATTCACGTAGCGTCCGTCGTTCGAGACGCACGCCAGCGCCAGCACCGCCTTCTGCCACAAATCCTGCGCGTCGACCTCGGCGACGGACAGATTGAACTTTTGTCGCAGGCGGTCTTTCAAACTCAACAACACCTGCCGCTTGTCTTTCAACGATTGACTGTCCGCGATGAAGAGCTCAATCGTGCAGAGGCCGACGATGACGCTCACGATGTAACCGGCTCATGTCCGCCGACAGCGTCACAGGCGACGCCTACAGGCCGTGCCACGCCCGGGTCACAGCTTCGCCGCAATCTTGTCGATGGCATAGGCTTCGATCACATCGCCGGTCTTGATGTCGCTGAAGTTCTCCACTCCGATGCCGCACTCGTAGCCTTGCTGGACCTCGCGCACATCGTCTTTGAATCGGCGTAGCGATCCCAATTTCCCCTGATAGACCACCACATTGTCACGGATGACCCGGACTCCGGCGCTCGCACGCGTAATTGTGCCATCAATCACGTAGGACCCGGCAATCGTCCCGGCCTTGGACACGCTGAAGACCTGACGGACTTCCGCCCGGCCCAGCACACGTTCTTTGAGGGTCGGCTCAAGCAAGCCCTCCATTGCGGCTTTGATGTCGTTCAACGCATCGTAAATAATCGTGTACAGCCTGACGTCGACATGTTCCTTCTCCGCAAGATCGGAGGCTTTCGGCTCGGGGCGAATGTTGAAGCCGATGATGATCGCATTGGACGCCGCCGCGAGGAGTACGTCGGATTCCGTGATCCCGCCGACACCGTTATGGATGACTCGAAGCTTGACGACGTCCGTCGGCAGCTTTTCGACCGCCGCGGCGAGCGCTTCGGAGGACCCTTGCACATCGGCCTTGATGACCAGCGACAATTCCTTGACGGAGCCTTCCTGAATCTTGGCAAAGAGATCGTCAAGCGACACCTTGCCGGCACCGGCCAATTCGGCAGCCCGCTGCTTGCGCGCGCGGTCTTCTGCGATCTCACGGGCGATGCGTTCGTCTTTCACGGCCTGAAACACGTCTCCAGCCGACGGCACCCCGGGCAATCCGATCACTTCCACGGGAACCGAAGGACCGGCCTGTTGCACCTTGGTGCCGGTATGGCCGATCAAGGCGCGTACCTTGCCGCTGAACGCCCCGACGACAAACACGTCACCGACATGCAACGTGCCACTTTGCACCAGCACCGTCGCCACCGGACCCCGGCCCCGCTCAAGCTTGGCCTCGACGACAGCGCCTCTGGCGAGCTGGTGCGGATCCGCCTTCAATTCCAACACCTCGGCTTGGAGCAAAATCATTTCGAGCAGCTGATCGAGGCCGGTTCGTTGCTTGGCCGACACTTCGACCATAATCGTATCTCCGCCCCAGGCTTCTGAGATCAGCCCGTGCTCCGAAAGCGCATTGCGCACACGGTCGGGATTGGCGCTGGGCTTGTCGATCTTGTTCATCGCGACGATCAGCGGCACGCCGGCCGCTTTCGCATGGTGAATCGCCTCCACCGTCTGAGGCATCACCCCGTCGTCCGCCGCCACAACCAGAATGACGATATCCGTGACCTTTGCGCCACGCGCGCGCATCGCCGTAAACGCCTCATGACCCGGCGTATCGAGAAACGTCACTTGCTTGCCGTGAACGCTCACGGTATAGGCGCCGATGTGCTGCGTAATGCCTCCCGCCTCACCTTCCGCCACCTTCGTTTCACGAATCGCGTCCAACAACGAGGTTTTGCCGTGGTCGACATGACCCATGATCGTGACGACCGGCGGGCGTGGTTCAGGACGGGCATCGCCCTGGGCCTGAGTGATGTCCTCCAGCAAATCTTCGCCCCCTTTTTCTACAGAAATTTCCACCTTGACGCCGGCCTCTTCAGCAATCATGGAAGCGGCTTCGACGTGCATTGGCTGGTTGAATGTCAGCATCTGACCCATGTCCATGAGCTTGCGCACGATGTCCGCTGGCCGCTGGCCGATGAGTTCCGCGAACACTTTGACGGTCATGCCGGGCGTCAGCTTCACGCTCTTCTTTCTGGGCTTCGTGATTTCCGCAGGGGTGCTGTGGTGCACGTGCTTGCTGCGATCATCACGCCGCTGCACGGGAATCGCCCGAAGATCCTGCCACCGGGCCGCATCCTCCCGCACACGGGCTTCATCTTCCTCCCGAGGCCGTCCAGGCTTGCGAGCCTTCTTGAGCTTGTCCTTCTGGACTTCGGTTTGGAGCTCCTCCAGCACCTTTTTCTTTCCCGACAATGCCTCGGGAGTCAGCGGCACAGCTGGTTTCGTCACCGGCGGAGGCTCTACTGTCGCGGCGGGAGTGCTGGGGGCGTGGACTTCGTGATGCACTGCGGGACTTTCGACCGGCGGGTGCAGCGTTGACGTCGCCGCAACCGGTCCGGCTTCCGCAGGATGGGCCGCAAGGGGTTCGTGTCCCAAGGCTGCAGGTTCTTCGAGGGTCGGCTCATCGACTCGTTTTCTCTTAATGAGAATGCGGCGCTTATCCGGTTTAGTGTCTTCAGGAGCGGCATGTGAACCGGCGCCTTTGGCCCCGGCGGGATGGTGTCCTGTTCCTTCAGCGTCCTTGTGCCGTTCCATGCGTCCGGCGTCGGGCGCGCCCTTCATCGTCGACTTGTGCTTGGGCCCGAGTTTCTCGAGCACTTTTTGCACCGTGTCCGCCTCAAGTGCGCTGCTATGAGAGGCCACGGTGATTCCAAGCCGTTTGAGTTCCGGAATCAGGTCCCGGTTCTCCATCCCAAGCTGTTTGGCGAGTTCATACACACGCATGGCTGAATAGTTTTACCCTTCCGCCTCTTGCTGGGCCTTTTCCTGTTGGCGCGCCTCTTCCTGCTGCCGTTGGGCCTCGGCTTCTTCGGCGAGGGCGGCTTTAATTTCCTTGTCCCGTTCGGCTTTTTCTTTTTCGTATTCCGTGGCGCTGATGATGTCGATCTTCCAGCCGGTCAATCGGGCCGCCAGCCTCACGTTTTGCCCGTTTTTGCCGATGGCGAGCGATAGCTGAGAATCCGCCACGACGACCAGGGCCGATTTCTTTTCTTCGTCAACGCCTACCTTTTCGATGGTCGCAGGATTCAGCGCCTCCGCGATGAACACGCGAGGATCTGACGTCCAGGTAATAATGTCGATTTTCTCCCCGCGCAGTTCGCGCACGACCGCCTGGACCCGAGAGCCCTTGATGCCGACGCAGGCTCCGACCGGATCGACGGCCTTTTCCCGAGAGGTCACGGCAATCTTCGTCCGATCGCCGGGCTCGCGGACCACCGCCTTGATTTCCACGATCTTCTCCATGACTTCGGGCACTTCCAATTCGAACAGTTTCGAGACAAACTGGGGGTGGCTGCGCGTGAGGATGACTTGCACATCCTTCGGTGTCCGGCGCACCTCGAGCAACATCGCTTTCACTCGATCGCCTCGGCGGTAGGTTTCACGGGGGATCTGTTCCTGGATGGGGAGGATGGCTTCTGTCTTCCCGAGATCCACCAGATAATTGCGACGCTCCATGCCGAGGATGATGCCGTTGACGAGATCACCCTGCCTGGTCGAATACTCTTTTTGGACAGCCTCCCATTCCGCCTCGCGGACCTTCTGAAAGATGACCTGCTTGGCGGTCTGCGCCGCAATCCGGCCCAATTCGTCCATTTCGATGAGCGAGCCGATTTCATCGCCGATTTCAGCTTCACTGTCGTAGGCGCGCGCTTCCTTCAGAGAAATTTCGGCCTTGGGATTGCTGACCGACTCGACAATGATCTTTTTTGAGACGACGGAAATTTCTCCGGTCTTCGAGTCGATCTCGACTTGGATATTCTCAGCCTGGCCGAACCGCTTTTTAGCGGCGGTTTGCAAGGCCGCTTCGATCGCGCCGATGACCTTGGTTTTGTCGATGCCCTTTTGCCGGCCGATCTCATCAATGACGGAGATTAATTCTCGGTTCATGATTGACTCTCCACTCCAACGCCTCCGATGCTTACCACGTCACTACTCTCTTTGCCTCTCCGATGAGCTTCTGCTCGAGCGTCACAGTCCTCGGCGGGGGAGGCTCGCTCAGCTCCAGCGTCACAGAGTCATCCGTCACGCCGGCCAATGTTCCCACCAGACGCCATTGCCCGGCAAGAGGCTCCTTGAGCTTCAGCGTCACCCGTTTTCCAATGGCCCGGCGAAAATCCTGAATCCGTTTAAAGGGGCGATCCAGACCCGGGGAGGAGACTTCCAGCGTGTAGGCATGAGGAAAGGGATCTGCGACGTCGAGCGCGGGACCGAGCGCCTTGTGTGCGCGCTCGCAATCGTCCAGCGTGACGCCTTCTGGCTTATCGATAAAGACCCGCACGACCGAACGAGACCCTTGCCCCACACAGACGACATCCGCCAATTCCAGGCCCAACGTCCATAAGATGGGGGATATGGTTTCGCTGATGCGGTCGACGACCGATCGGGACTCCTTCACCAACACCCTAGCCCCGTTTCTCTGCCTGTTGTGCTAAC
>DASVBB010000231.1:0-19590 GCA_036376045.1 Nitrospira sp. | reverse complement strand
TTCCCCAACCGTTCTCTTCGCTCCAGCACTCGCATCTGATGCTCGCTGTTTGACGTCAGTTCCTGATTCAATCGCCCGAGGGTCGACAAATTGACATCGATCTGCTCGGGTAATTCGCCCATGTGACGCTGCTTGAACGCGGCAATTTTTCGTTCGTCCTCCTCGTGTCGCTGCTTGATGTCGTTGAGTTGCTTCTTCAGCAGCATGGTCGTTTCACCAGCCTGGTGCGTCCGCATCTTGAGATTCTCGTCGACATATTGCGTGGCCAGCGTATTGGCGACCTTGGCAACGGTTTCAGGATCCCGCCCGCGATAGCTCACCTTGAAGCCGAATGTGCCGTCCCGGCCGTACACCTGGCGCTGTAGTTCCTTCAGCTCCAGGACGATGTCCTTTCGCATGCGTTCGACCACCGCCTCCTCGGGCGCCTTCTTCCGTAATTCGGAATAGAGATCGAACCGCTCAACCAGTTCCAATAGGCCCGCCCGGTTCAGCAGTTTTTCCCGAATCAGATTCAAGCGGGTGTCGGCTTCCCCCGTGACGGAAGATTTGACGAATCCTTCGGGAATCTGTTGTTGCTCGACCAGCACCGTCGCCGTCGAGCTATACAGATTCGGCAGACTCACCGCGAGACTCAACAAGGCAGCCGCCGGCATCGTGAAGAGCACGATGCCGAGCCATTTTCGGCGCCGCCACACTTCCACCGCCAAGTTTGCTATCGATCGTCTGTCGTGGTCTTGCATACTCGCTCCGAACAGTTATGGGACGACGATGATGTCGCCCGGTTGTAGGAAGAAGTTCTCCAGTGCTCCGTTGCTCGACATGACCTTGTTGTAGTTGAAGGGAATCTGCCGCATGGTTTTCCCTTCCGGACGGAGAACGACGATGCGCCCGCGGCCAGCGAATTCGCCGAAGCCCTCAGCCATTGCCAGAATATCGAGCACGGTCGCCCGGCCCTTCAGTTCGTGGCGGCCGGTCTTCTTGACTTCACCGATCACGGAGACCTTGAAGCTGTGCACCTCGCGCACGATGACCGACACCTCAGGCGACGGAACGTACTCGGCCAGCTTCTTGAGCAGCACGCTGCGCAGCTGGTTGGGCGTCAGACCGGCTGCCTGGACGTCGTTGACGAGCGGGAGCGAGATCTTCCCGTCCGGCCGGACGGGGACGGTCCGGCTGATCGCGCTGTTGTTCCACACCGAGATATCGAGCATGTCTTCCGGCCCGATCCGATATTCGCCGACCTCCTGGGTCTGGGCCAACGCATGGTCGCCATCGGAGATGGTGTTGGCGGGCGGCTGTTCCTTGGACACGGCCGCCGTCTCCGCGGCGAACCCGGGACTGGCCCACAACATCGCGCATGCAATCCCTATGATGAGTCGTAGCATCATGTGAAACCTCCGGTTCAATAGTCCCACCGCGTGGGATAGGTGAATTCGAGCCGCAACCAATACACATTGCGTGGAATCACCAGCGTCTCGCTGGTCCCGCTGGTCGAAATGAAATCCCCCTCTTGGTAACTGAAGTAGGCCGAGCCCTTCGCCGTCACGTATTTATTGAATTGGTACGCTGCCTCCACATACGCCGTATAAATGGTGGACGTGAATGCACTGTTCGAAATCCACGCGGCGGTCGGCTGCAGCGTAAAAGTCAGATGTCGTATCGGCTCATAGACGAATCGGATGAGTACGCTGTCTGACGTTGTTGCGCCGACGGTCCCGATCACAGTGGTCAGTGCGCTCGTATAGGCCAGCGTGATCTCTCCATTTTGAATCCGCCGCCGGAGGCCGACAAAGGCTTCCGGCCGGTTGTCCAGGCTGCCGTCGGTAAAACGAGGGCCGGCGCGCACGTCCAGCCTGGTATCGGCTGTGAATTCATGACTCCACGACACCATTGGCGCATAAGAATTCACAGGGGCAGGATTGCCGCCGATGAAGCCGGCAATGGGCGTATTAAAATCGCCTCCGAATCGGAAATGTCGGCCCACATACGCGGGGCCGATCCAATCGTGCACGCCCACGCGCCGTTCCAGTCCAAGATTGACAATGTTCGAATCGATCGAAACGTTATTGTCAAAGATATCCCTGGAGAACCCGTACTCGCCGCGAACCCTGGTTAGCGAATCGATCCGATATTCGGCGCTCGGGTTGAGGAAGAACCGTTCGGTCTCGACGCGCGCGGTTTGCGCCGACGTGAGAAAGTTCAACTCGAACGGCGTATGCGTTTGCGCGTAACCGACAATGCCGTTGAGATTCAAATTATTCGAAGGACGGCCGCGTAATTCCACAGTGCCGAATTGCCGCTGTTGGACGGCATTAAGATTAGTGAATTTGTTGTACACTTCGGAATCAAACCGGTAGTTGGCAATGACGGTCAGCGGCGTCGATTGATAGCTCCCCTGCAGACCCGGTGTCACCCGTAGAAACACGTCCTCCTGCTTCAGGCTCCGTTGCTGGAAAAAGACGTTGTCGTCGTACACAACCCCAGCCGCGACCCAGGGCATGATATACACACCCTCGGGCATGCGTTCCGTAGATCCGCTCATCGTTTCGATCGGCGAACGCGGAATCCCTTGCATCAGCTGCGCAGAAACGGTATTCGCGCTCAACAGCATCGGGATCAACAGTCCCCAAGTAGCCCGGCGGAACTTCCGCATACTGACGCTCCTGCATCGTGTCGCGCACTGACGGATAGAGCCTGTCATGCCGCGACGGCCGACGCGCAATCCACTTCGACGGCGACGCTGCGGCGGAAGAGATGCACCGACAACACGAGCAGCCCTTTGCCGGCCCGCCGATCCACCAGAATCCCTTCGACACCCGCCAGCGGTCCTTCGTTGACCCGCACCCGCTGTCCTGTTTCCAGATAGGGATAGGGAGACGTCGGCAGCTCGGAACTGACGAGTGTGCGGATCGCGTCGATCTCCATCTCCGGAATCTCCCCGGGACCACCATCCTGCCCGCCCAGCACTCCCACCAACCCTCTGGCCTTGAGCAGTTCGACGTAACGGGCGCCGCTCAACTCGTCGCGCACAAATAAATAGCCGGGGAAGAGCGGCCGGCGAATGCGATGCTTGACACCCGCACGCCAAGACCAGACGCCGATGGTGGGAAAAAACACTTCGAATCCTCTGGTATCGAGTTGTCCACTGACCAGTTGTTCGCAATGGCTGTGCGTCCACAGAGCGTACCAACGACGATGCTGCTGGCCGTCTTCGGATAGCGTCGCGGGTTGCTTGCCGGTCATCGCGAGAAGTGACAAGGCTCCGCCCCCTTCGGTTTGGCCATGGTTCCCCATTCCGAACCTCCATTGATGCCTTTGACTGCATACCGCCGATGCTCTGACGTAAGAACTGGGCGGCTGCACTTGTTCGACTCGGCTCGGCGGTTGCCTAGCCGGCCGGCCTTTCATCCCCTGTTCTGGCTCACAGTATCGAATACCCCAGGCATGGACTATCCGTGATGTCACTGAAATTGATGGGGAGAATGCCTGAGGGATGATCAGTAGAACTGTGGAGCCGTGGTCAAGGGGACAAAGCGAACTGCGGCTAGGGTCAAAGAAGGGGGATGGACTAGAAGATCCCCTAGTTCGAGTCAGGACTAGTCTTCGCCATAGTAAAGCATCCTCACCGGAGCGCCTGGTTCTCGCATTTTCCACCTATAGAAAGGATCAAACCCATGAAGATCGCTCAGTTGTCCCCGCTCTGGGAAAGTGTGCCCCCTCAACTCTACGGCGGGACCGAACGGATCGCGTCCTACCTCACCGAGGAACTGGTGCGTCAAGGACATGAGGTCACGCTGTTCGCGAGCGGAGACTCCAAGACGGCAGCTCAGCTCAAATCCTGCTGCCCCAGGGCGCTTCGCCTTCACGACACAGGGCTCATCAACCGGGATGCCCCGATGATCCTGATGCAGGAACAGGCGCTGGGCGCGGCATCGGGGGAGTTTGACATCATCCATTCGCATCTCGACTTTCTCAGTTTCCCAATGAGCCGGCGCGCCCACGCCCCGGTCGTCACGACGCTCCATGGGCGTTTGGACTTGCCGGAACTGCAGCCGATCTTCAACGAATACGCCGAGATGCCCGTGGTATCGATTTCCAACGCTCAACGAAAACCGCTGCCGCAAGCCAACTGGGCGGGCACGGTGTATCATGGCATTCCCAAATCGCTGTACACGCCGCACGGGCGTCCCGGATCCTATCTCGCGTTTCTGGGGCGCATTTCGCCGGAAAAGTGCCCGGATCACGCGATTGAAGTGGCCAAGCGCGTCGGCATGCCGCTGCGCATCGCCGCGAAGGTCGATCCTGCCGACCAGGCGTATTTCAAGAACAAGATCGAGCACCTCTTGGATCATCCGCTGGTCGAATACGTCGGCGAAATCAACGATGCGGAAAAAAACGATTTTCTCGGTGAAGCGGCCGCCCTGCTGTGCCCCTACGACTGGCCCGAGCCGTTCGGGCTCGTGCTCATCGAAGCGATGGCCTGCGGAACACCGGTCCTCGCCTATCGCCAGGGCTCGATTCCGGAAGTCATCGATCACGGCGTGACCGGATACGTCTGCGACAGCATCAACGAAATGGCTCAGGCCGTCGCCGGCCTCCCGTTGATCGATCGCAGCCGCTGCAGAGAAATCTTCGAGAAGCGCTTCACCGTCGAACGGATGGTGAAGGATTATCTCGACATCTATGAGCGCATGGCGGCCGCATCCCATCGGCCGCGACTAGTCGCTCATGCCCGCCCTGCCGCGGCCGGGCACATGCGGGTCGGCGCGGTCAGAACGCTGACGCCCCAGACCGACGTGGCGTAGCAATGACTGCTGAGTGCTGACTCCACCATTCAGTCAGCACTCAGCAGCTCCATCCATCTCAAATCTCATATTTCAGATTTCACATCTGGGTTATACATTCCTTCATGAATACCGGTGCTCGCGTGTGAGATGGCGCAACTGAGAGCCCTCCTCCCCGCTCCGGAGATCTCAGATGTCATCGCTCACCTGATCCGGGCCAAACTTCATTCTGGTTTGCGCGCTGACCAGCCGTACACTGAGGGGCTCCCTAGCCGGCGAGGCAGAAATCTCACGTGCACGTTTACATTGTGAGATTGCAGTCTGAAATGTGAGACTTTTAACGGGACTTCAGGCGCTTGCTCATCTCGGCGGTCAACCGGCTGGCGGACCGGTCGTAGGCCTCCCACGGATCACGGCGCAGGCGCTTGAGTCGGTCCGGCAAATTCAGCACGGTGAAATAGTCCGACGGCAGGTCTCGAGACAACTCATCCCAGGCGATCGGCACGGAAACGGGAGCGCCCGGCTTGGCCCTTGTCGAGTATGCGGCAATGGCGGTCGCGCCTCGTGCGTTGCGAAGATAATCGATGAATATTTTTCCTTTGCGCGCCCGTTTGGACATGTTGGACGTAAATCGTTGAGGAATCGTCGTCACCAAATGATCGGCAACCAGTTTGGTAAAGGTCTTCACCTCGTCCCATCCGAACGTCCGCTGAATCGGAGTAACGATGTGCAGACCTTTCCCGCCAGTCGTTTTGAGAAAGCTCACGAGTCCGAGTTCGTCCAACAATGTCTTGGTCAATTGGGCGGCTTCAATCACCTGCGCCCAGGGAACCGAGGGGTCCGGGTCGAGATCGAATGTCAGGCGGTCGGGACGCTCCAGCCGGTCTTTTTTCGATCCCCACGTGTGCACCTCCAGGACGCCCATCTGCACCAGACCGAGCAGCGCCTCCAGCGACTCGGCCAGCATATAGGTATCGCGCCCCTCGCCCTCCTCGATCTCAATTCGGCCGATCGCCTGAGGCACGTTCTCGTTGATGTGCTTTTGATAGAAACATTTTTGATAGCCTTCCGGGCAGCGTAGAAGCGTCAGGGGGCGTCCACGCAGATGCGGCAACATCCGATCGGCAACCAGTTCATAATAGGCCGCCAGCGCCGCTTTCGTCAGACCGATATCCGGGTACAGGACACGGTCCGGATTGGTGAGTCGTCCGGCCGTTGCCTGATGTGTTCCCTTCGGCTTGGAGGCCCGGGTGCCCGTGTGATGTTCGACGGGAGGCTCTGCTCGTTCCCGACCGATCTCGGTGGCCGGCTTGTCCGTCCGCAGACCCTGGAAACTGGGTTGACGCAGGATGCCCTCCTGCGTCCATTCGGCGAACCGTATCTCTGCCACGAGCTGAGGGGTGACCCAGTGGGCGCCTTTCGCCTCATATCCCGTAGGGGGATTCACGAACGGCGGTTTCGGCCGTTCCAGAGCGACGAGAGTCCGATGGAGCGTCTTCAAGACCCGGTCGGAGAATCCCGTGCCGACTTTCCCCGCGTACCGCAACCGGCCGTCTTTGTAAAAGCCGAGCAGCAGGGCCCCGAATCCCTGCCGCGACCCGGCCGGCTCGGTAAATCCGCCGATGACGAATTCCTGTCGCTGCTCGCACTTGACTTTCAGCCAGCTCCGGCCCCGCCCCGACCGGTAGCCGGCATCCATGCGCTTCACGATCAAGCCTTCGAGCCCCTGACGGCAGGCCTCCTCCAACGAGGCGTGATTGTCGCCGATGATATGATCGCTGTAGCGCAGATGCGCATCGCTGGATCGGCTGAGGAGCGACGCGAGCAGGCGTTTGCGCTCGATGAGCGGGGTCGAACGGAGATCATAGCCGTTGAGGTACATGAGATCGAAGAGGCAGTACACGATCGTGCCCGTAAAGTGCGAATCGAACGCGTTCTGCAACGCCTGAAAGCTGGATCGGCCTTGCTCCGTCAGCACGACCGCCTCCCCGTCCAGCCACGCCTCCTTCATCCGGAGATTGGCAACCGCGTTCGCCTGCGCGGTGAGCTTTGAGGTCCAGTCGTTGGCATTGCGCGTAAACAGCCGCACCTCGCCGTTCTTCACGCGGCACAGCAGTCGATACCCGTCGAATTTGATTTCATGCAGCCAGCGATCGTCCGACGGCATGTGATCGACCAGCGTGGCCAGTTGCGGCGCAATCCAGTCCGGCTGTCGCACTTTGACGGCGCCGGGCAGCGTTGAAGGGTCGATCTGCTGCGTATCGATGACCGGTCCCCCGGTTGGATGCTTGAATGAAGACCGCGACTGCCGCGATGCTATCGACGACTTCGCGTTCGCCGGGGGCCGGTTCGAGTGCCAGACCCGCGCTCCGGCGCCGGTAATCTCCTTGATCCCGCGGCCGCTTTCGACGCTTTCGGTCGACCGCTCGACGATCTCGCCTGCGGGCCCTCGTCGTGCGGCAGGATCGTTTTCCTTGATCAAGAGCCAATTTTCTTTGTCGTTGTCTCGAGTTTCCTGCCGCCGCGAGTGCATGCGGACCAATGTCCAGGCGCCATGCAGCTTGTGGCCGTCCAACTGAAACTTCAGCACGCCCCGACGGTACCCGTCGTGTGGATCGCCCTGCGGGTTCCAGACGCCGCGGTCCCAGACCAGGACTGTGCCGGCACCATATTGCTTCGGGGGAATGATCCCTTCGAACCTGGCATACTCCAGCGGATGATCCTCGACGTGGACGGCCAGGCGTTTCTGAGAGGGATCGAGACTCGGGCCCTTCGGGACGGCCCAGCTCTTCAACGTACCGTCCAGTTCGAGCCGAAAATCATAATGGAGGCGGGAAGCGGCGTGTTTTTGAACGACGTACATCGGCGCGTTCTCCGGTCGTCGTTGTCCCGGATGGCCGGCCGGCTCCGGGGTCTTCACGAAGTTGCGCTTTCCGCGATATCGTTGTAGCTGCTTGGCGACCGTGGCGCGTTTCATCGTGGATCATTCTCTATGAAAGAGGCGCGGTGTCGCTGAGGGGGGCGGCGGAGCAGGAGCCGGCACGGAATACCCGCGAGGGAACGCATAGTACGGTGCATAATAGGAATACGGATAGAGGCCGTAGGGACCGGAGAAGGGGCTGCCGAACCCGTAATACCACGAGGACCAGGGACCATAATATCCGCTGTACCGGCCGTAATATCCCAAATCGTCATCGTTCCAGTCGCGGTCGCGGTCGCGGCTCGCGACATCATTCCAATCGATCAGCTGTTTCACGTCCAGCACCGGATAGTGGTATTCACCTTCGTCGAGAGCCTTGGTTCTCACGCCCTTGACCTCTCCCACCACCGTCAACGGAGCCTCCTTCTCGATCACCGCCGGGTCGAGAAAGCCGTTGGATTGGACGGCGAGAAAACGGCCCTCCGATTTCGCCTTGCGATCCGAGGGGGACAACCCGCGCTCTGTCGGCACCTGCAGAATTTCGATCTCGGTTCCATCCTTGACGCGCTTGGACTGCAGGGCCAATCCACTGATGATCACGGTGCGGCCCGTATACTGCTGGGGATCCGCGCGAAGCTCGTTAAACGAGACGGTGTCGTCCACCTGTGAAAGGACATCAGAGGGCACGAGGCGTTGCAGCTGGTCTTGACCCGTCTGGTGTGCGGATTTCGCGCAACCCGCAGTCAGGATCTCCGCGCCCACGATCATTGCCGTGAAGACCATCCGGGTCATCATCGATGCCTCGCGCATTCGTTCATTTAAACACAGCGTCAGGAAGTTACCAACGGAGAAGGGACAGCCCTGACATGTTTGTCCGGTCGCTCGGCAACTAGTGCCGCGACAAGCTCCTTCAAGGGGTTCCCCCAGTGGGGATGATCAGGTTACCACCGTAACGTGAGGATTTTCGTCCGGGAATTCTACGACCATGGCAATGTTCGAGCGGCTTATGACAACCGTCCGAATGCTGTTCCTCCTCGCGGCATTCCTCCTTGCGCCTGATCCTCTACAAATCGCCTCCGCGCAGTCTGCGCCGGGCGGCTGGGTGGAGTCTCAAGGGGCTGCGCCGCGAGCGCGGTGGTCTCCCGACATCCTCAAGTCATTCGTCCCGCCCGCCCGCGGCACGTTTGTCTTTCCCGCGCCCTACAACACGCAAGCGGCACGCATCACCGACCCCAGCGACTGCGGGGAAAAAGACTGCGTGTGGTCTGTGGGTTACTCATACTGGCGCAACACGAATGCCCACGAGGGTCGCGACGAGATGCTGATCTTTTTGGGTCTGGCGAAAGAAAAGGGAGGAAGCGGACCGACCCTGTTCAAATACAACAAGCGTACAAATCAGATTTCAAAAGTCGGCTCCCTGTTCCCCGCAGGCAGCAAATTCATCAACTCCACCGCTGAGGGTTGGTACTTCAGCGCCACCCGCCCGACCACCCTCTACCTGAACGACGGACCGAAAATGCTGCGCTACGACGTCTTCTCCCAGCAATTCGAGACGGTGTACGACGTCACTTCGCAATTCGGAGCCAACCGAAAAATCCGCCAGATGCATTCCAGCAACGACGACCGGGTCCACAGCGCCACCTTGCAGGCCGCCGATACCGGCGAGTTTCTCGGTTGTGTGGTGTACTCGGAGCCAAAACGGCAATTTCGCTTTTATACGAAGATCGGGCGGTTCGATGAATGCAATCTCGACCGGTCGGGGCGCTGGACGGTGAGCCTCGAGGACATCGGCGTGCCGAAGGATGTCGCCAACCGCATCTTCGACAATGAGACAGGACAGGAGACCAGATTGAACGGCCCGAACGGTACGTTGGGGCATTTGGACATGGGCTACGGCTACATGTTGGGAGCGGACAATCACAACCCGCTGCCGAATGCGACCCTCCGCTGGAATTTTGAACCGGCAGTCACGCAAGGGCCGGTGCTTCACCGCAACCCGAACTGGGACATCGCGGAGTTCAATCACATGTCCCATGGCAACGCCAGATTCGACGTTCCTCCGTCCCAGCAGTACGCCTGCGGAAGCGATGCCAGCCGCACGGCGGTGCAAAACGAAATCACGTGCATCCGCCTGGACGGCTCCAACGATCAGCTCATCGTGGCGCCGGTCATGACGGATCTGAATGCGTCGGGCGGCGGAGGCAGCGACAGCGTGTACGCCAGGCAGCCGAAAGGGAATCTGGATGTGACAGGGACCTATTTTGTCTGGACGACCAATCTCTGCGGCAACCGGATGGATGCATTCCTCGTGAAGGTGCCCGCCCAACTTCTGGTTGGCGCAGGAACGTCGCACACGGCCTCCCGTTGATGGCCGGCACCTAGTATCCCATACCGACACCAACGCCTCCGAAGCTGCCGCTCCTTCCGCCGCTGCCGAATCCGACCCCGACTCCCCCGAAGAGCCCGACGGACCCAGAGCGGTCGCGGTAGCTATCTTCGCTCCAGACATAGAGGTGCTTCACTTCGAGAGTGGGATACCGGTACGTGGACTCGTCGAGGCGGCGCGTCTCCTCACCGGTAATGGCTCCCACGAGCGTCAATCTGGTCCCAGATGGAAACGAAGCCGGATCTCCTCCGCCTCGATCGACGGCCAGGAATCGGCCTTGCGAATCGGTGCGGCGCTCGGTCGGCGGATCATCACCGTTCACCGGCAATTGCAGCATTTCCAATTCGATTCCGTCCTGCACTCGCCTGGCGCCCAATACCTCCCCTCCAAGCAGGACCGTTCGTCCCTGAAAGGACTGCGGCGACGCTTGAATGTCGCGAAACGAGGCCGAAGAATCAATCTGGTCCTTCAAGTCCGGTGGAATCACTTTGTTTCCTGAACAGGCGGACCCCAGCAACGCGAATGCGGTCAGTGCGCACCACACTCCAATGCGGAGGACAACTCTTTCCTTGTGCCCTGTCGATTGTGCGGACGCAGGTTGATCAGTCATCACGTGACGCCCCCTAGAAATGATACGACACGCCAAACACGACTTGCTGCGCTTGATAATCGCCCGAGAACCCGCCGATCGAGCCGAAGGCGTCGCTGAACGTCAGCGTTCCCCTCGTGTATTTGTATTCGGTGAAGACCGCGACATAGGGAGTCACGAAGGCGCGCAGGCCGGTCAGCACATTCACTCCGAATCCTACGTCCGTATCACTCTTTACATCGACGGTTTCCGAAATATGGCCAATCAAGGCCGCGCCCCCGAACCCCACATAGGGCTGGAACGTCTGCCCCGGATAGCGCAAAAGCAGGTTGAGGCCGACATTCGTCACCCGCAGATGGATGCCGGGAATGTCGCCTATGGCTTTAATATTCGGGGTGCTGCTGAAGACGTCCAGTTCCAATCCCATGGGGCCGTTCCCCGGGAAAAATCCTAATTTTCCTCCATAGACGACAGCATTTTTCAAATCAAAGTTCTGAGCAATAGGCGGCACAGTGATGAGACTCCCCGTCCCCTCAATGTTCTTGAGGCTGTCCGCGAAATTTACCCCGATCTGTCCTGCCACATAGTATTCGGCGGTCGCCGGGTCGCTGGCGGCATGAATGCACATGACGACCGCGCAGAATGCACACCACGCCCTCCGGTTGCGCATGAGTGATGACCGTGCAATTCCAGGACCACCACGGATGCCGGCGCTTGATGCTTTCGACATCCCAGGAGTTTTGGAGATACCTGTGACGGGGTGGCGGGCCATCCTGTCTCGCCGGACGCACAACCTGTCCGGGTTACGATGCCCGTTGGAGTGACGGTGCCGATTCGGCGGAAGTCTGCCGCGCCAAACGGTAACACCAGGGCAGCAGCACCATGGACACGACGGCCGCGCCTCCGTTGACGACGCCGATGGCGACGAGGCTCACTCCCGGTCCAAAGCGATCCGCCGCCCAACCGAACACCGTCATGCCGAGCACCGAGGACACCATCGTCCCGATGTTGAACAGCCCGAAGACCCGCGCCATTAAGTCCTTAGGCGTCCTTTCCTGTAAGGACGTCGCCACCAGAGGATTGATCAGCCCCGAGGTTGCGCCAATGGCGACGATCAGTCCCGCCGCGTAGAGGACTGAATCGCTCATCAGCAGGCCGGGGACGGCACAGGCAGCGATTGCTGCAGCGACGGCAATCATCCAGATGCGTGTGCAGACCATCTGCTGCGGCTTCCAGATCAGCCAGGCCGTGGTGGCTAATATCCCCAGGCCCAGGGACGACCACAATCCTCCCAACGCCACCGATCCTACGTGCAACAGTCGATCGCCGATGACCGGGAGCAGATAGATGAATGCTGTTGAGCCCAACGTAAAAATGGAGGCCACGATCATGAGCAAGAACAACAGGCGCTGCTTGACGAAAACGAAGCGGATCCCGTCCTTGAGATCCTTTACGGCTTGAGTCCAGACATCCTGTTCTGTGTGGTGGCGACGGACATGCGGCAGGCGCAGCGGGAGTTTACTGGCCGCGGAGAGGAAGAAGGCGGCGGCATTCACGTACAACGCATTCTGCGCACCGATCGCCGCAATCAACATCCCGGCCAGCGCCGGCCCGAGGAGTTGTCCAATCGTCATGGCGCTTTGCATCAACGCATTGACGCCGGTCAGCTGCTCCTTCTTGACGATCAGGGGTAGTGTGGCATTGAGGGCGGGCCCGAACGCCATTGAAAACATGGCGGTCACGAACACGAGAATGTAGAGCAAGGGTAGATTCAACAGCCCAAGAGCGTCCAGAACAGGTATCGTGGCGAGCAGAACGGTTCGCGCAGCATCGATCACGATCATGGCCCGCCGTTTTTCGATGCGGTCGAGAAGGACACCTGCGAAAGGCCCGAAGACCAACGGCGGGATGGTTTGCAACACCCCGATCAGCGACATCATCAGCGCCGATTCGGTCATAGAATAGACAAACCACAGCAGGGCCACCTTGCTGATACCGTCTCCCACCTGAGAAATGGTCTGACCGGCGAAGAGCCATCGCACGTTCCGGTCGCGCAACAGTTGTCGCCATCTTTTCGAACCCTCCCCCTGAGATGTGGATTTGGACATGAACAGAACTAGCTTCCCCGTCCCCGCTCCTCAACGTGAAGGGCTCAACTATGCCGCCTCTCTGCGGACCCTGAATGTCGCGGACAACGGTTCATACCAATCATCCCTCGTAAGCGGAACACCGGCGCGCCCGGCTTCGGCTTTCATGCAGAGCGTGTGGTACAGGCCCAACCGTCCGCGTTCGAACAAATACGCTGCCATCGCCATGTATGCCCGCCATACCCGGAACGTCACTTCACCGACGACCCGCACGGCTTCGGAATGATGCTCCTCCAGCCGCTGCCCCCAGGCCCGCAACGTCAAGGCATAGTGTTCGCGCAGGCTTTCGACGTCCCGCACCTCAAAACCCGATCGTTCGGCGGCGCGGACGATGTCCTGAATGGGAAGCACTTCGGCATCCGGAAAGACATACCGGTCGGCAAAGGGACCCAGGGACGGCTTCCCGTCGCGGGTCCCGATTCCCTGAATCAGAAACGCTCCGCCAGACTCGAGAAGCTTGAGCGCCTGCTGATAATAGGAAGCGAGGCGGTGTCTGCCGACGTGTTCCACCATCCCGATGCTGATGATCTTGTCGTACAGCCGCTCTCCATGCACGTCCCGGAAATCGCGCACCTCGATCCGGCACCGCCGAGACAGACCAGCGGCACTGATGCGCTGATTCGCCACCTCGGCCTGGCGGCGGCTGACCGTGATCCCGTGCACGAGTGCTCCATGGGTTTGGGCCGCATACAGCGCGAACCCTCCCCACCCGCAGCCGATGTCCAGGACGCGGTCACCCGGCTTCAAGCGAAGTTTCCGGCACACGTAGTCGAGTTTCTGAAGTTGCGCCTGATCGAGCCCGTCTTTTTCTGTCTGATAGTACCCACAGGAATACATCAGATGACTGTCGAGCCAGAGCCTGTAAAACTCCACCGGCACGTCGTAGTGGTAGCGGATGGCCTCTTTGTCCCGCAGTTTCTCGTGTCGCCGTCCGTGCAGCACGAGGCTTCTCGTTTCTTCGGGCACGCGATCCACTCCGCGCTGCCGCCAGGTCGCCGCTCCGCAACGCAGCCAGTCCATCAGCGACCACCGCCGCTCCATCAGATGGTCAGCCAGCGGCAACAGCGCGTCGAGCGACCCGATGACGTCGATGTCGTCGTAGATGTAGGCTTCCCCCAAAGCCAGTTGCACCGGCCAGCACAGCATCCGGCTCAGCGACTCCGGGTGCTGTAGAATGAGCGTCGCATCGGCCGGCCGGTCCGACCGCACTCGCCAGACCGATCCGTCCCAAAAGCGCACGGCGATATTGGGCGTCTCGCATCCTCTGAACAGCTCTTCGAAGAAGCCGATCGCCGATTGAATGTTCGGAGCTTCGCCCATCTCAACGGCCTCATCCTCTTCCGGCAACGAATCCCGTTTCGGCAACATGGTGTGCGCCTCGCTGAAGGCCCGTCACACTCCGGCTCAGCCTTCCACCTCCACCTTGAGATCTCCCTTCACGTCCCCGACATGCGCCTCGAGTGTTCCGTCCCGCTTGCGTTCAAATCTCACATCCACCGTGGCCTCGCCGACCCGCAGGTGGCGAAGCTCCACGTGATTGATGAAATTCGGCAGATGCGGCTTCACAATCCTCAACCGATTGTTGAAGGCATCAGGGGTAAGTCCAAGGAACGTCTCGACCAGGTACGGAATTGATCCGGCCGCCCACGCCTGGGGATGGCACGCGACCGGATAGCGGACGGGCAAGCCGTATTCCTCGCGTCCAAACCCGGTAAACAACTCCGGAAGGCGGTAGTCTTCAAACTCCATCGCGGCTTCCAGGAGACCGACAAAAATCCGGCTCGCATCATCGTCGTACCCGTAGCGCCGGAAGCCGGCCGCAATCAGCGAATTGTCGTGCGGCCACACGGTGCCGAGGTGGTAGCCCATAGGGTTGTAGCGCCGTTCTTTGTACGACAGCGTGCGAATGCCCCACCCGTTGAACAGATCGGGCTTCATCAACCGGTGAACCATCCGTCCGGCCTTCTCCTCGTCCACGATACCCGACCACAACGCCTGGCCGGCATTGGACGATATGACGCGGCAGGGCCGGTGTCCCGCCTCGAGCGCCATCGCAAAGCAGCCTTCCTCCTCGATCCAGAAATCGCGGTTGAAACGTGCGCGCAGCGCCTTGGCTTCGGCACGCAGGCGTGTGGCGTGCTCACGCTCCCCGATCCGCTCATAGAGATCGGCGATCTCTATCTTGGCCATATAGACGTAGCCCTGCACTTCGGCCAGCGCGATCGGCGGTTCGGCCAACCGTCCGTCCTCGGTGACCACGGCGTCGCCCGAATCCTTCCAGCCTTGATTGATCAGGCCCTTGTTGGTGTTGCTCAGATAGCTGACGTAGCCGTCGCCCGCGACATCGCCGTACTTATCGATCCAGTGCAGCGCCCGTTCGACGGGAACGCGCAGATCGTGAAACAGGCCGAGGTCGCCGGTCCACCGGGCATGGCGGCTCATTAAGATCAGAAACAGCGGCGTCGCATCGATGGTCCCGTAATACGGGGTATGGGGGATCCTGTTCATCCGTGCCAGCTCGCCCAGCCGCAGCTCGTGCAGAATTTTCCCCGGCTGCTCGTCGCGCCAGTCGCTCACCTCACTACCCTGATAGCGGGCCAGTAAACGGAGTGTCTGCGCGGGAGTATCGGACCAGAATGCCAGCGTCTGGAGCGAGGTGGTGAGACAGTCCCGGCCGAAGAGCGCCACAAACCAGGGGACACCGGCAGCAAAGAATTCGTCCCCTGAGATCGACGTTTTCAGCATGTGCAGATCCATCAACGAACGCCGCATGACCCGGTTGAGCAGGAGACTGTCGCTGACGAACTCCGTTTCGCGCTTCAGCCACTGTTCGGCAGACGCCTTGATGCCCTGGGACACCGCATGCAGATCGCGGTACACGCTCGTCTGCGCAAAGAGACGGTTCGGCTGCTCCTCCGATTCGGCGACGGCGAGCGAAATGCGGATATGTTTGATCTCGTTCGGTTTGAGTGAGATGTGGAATTGGACGGTGTTACCCTTGACCTCCGCCGGCAACGGAAAGAAGTGCACGGCCAGGCTGCGCCGGATGTGGTCCCCGCCCTCGTAGGAAAAGACGAGGCATTTGTCCTTCCAGACGGGCTTGAAGAGCTTGCCCTTGACCTCGCGCAGCAGACCGCGGATTTCGAACACATCCTCGAATCCCGCACGGAACCGCATGGTGAGCGGAAAATCGACCGCCTCGTAGCCGAAGTATTGAATGTCGAGTTGCTCGTGGAGCACGCACTGCTCGGCGTCGATGACCCGGTCCCACTTGAGGCCGACCGTCTCCCGCTGAATGGTCCGACCCTCCGGCACCTGAAAATCCGGCGTGGTCAATTGAAAGACGGCACGGCCTCCTTCCCACGAACGCGCCGCCAGCGGCTCTGGATGCTCGCCGCCAATCAGTAATTCATACCCGTTGAGATACCGGCAATCGTGGTAATAAAGGCCGAATCCATGGCCGCGCGACATCGGTACTTCCCCTTCGGGCGGCGCGAGGAAAAACAGGTTCTCATGTTTGATGACAACGGCTTTGGCGATGCTGTGAGCCACGGACGGGACTCCCTTCGTCAGGATATGTGCTTTTCGACGCTTCTTCTCTTTCGGCGAATATGATGGATGTGGCGACCCCTCAATCGGTGCCTCCCTATGGACTTCCCCCACCAGGAAGTTCTCGGCTATCTGTTAGACCACTTCTCTGATCTTGTTCTCGACGACGGTCTTGATGATGTCCCAGCGGTCCTTTTGGCCTTTGGCCAGAGCTTTGGCAAATTGCCAGGCCTGATCGGTGGTAATCTTGCCCGGGAGCGGCGGCTCATTGGGATCGACGGACGCTTCCACGAGCGCCGGACCGGCATGATGAAACGCTTCACCCAGCACGGCCCGAACCAGGGCCGGATCCTCAACACTGAAGCCCGCCAATCCGCAGGCGCGGGCGACGGCCACGAAGTCGATCGGCTGCAATTGGACGCCGTATTGTGGATTGCCCTCGAACGCCAGCTGCTCCCACTTGATCATGCCGAGGACGTTATTCTTGATGACGATCACCTTCACGGGCAGACGGTACTTCGCGATCGTGGCCAGCTCCCCCATCAGCATCGTGAGACCGCCGTCCCCCGTAAAGCACACCACCTGCCGCCCTGGGAACGCCACGGCGGCCCCGATGCTGTAGGCCAATCCATTGGCCATCGTCGCCAGCGTGCCCGACACGGAAAATTCCATGTCTCCACGAATCTGAATATGACGCGCCGCCCAGGTCGTCACCGTCCCGGTATCGCTGCAAATGATCGCATCGTGATCGAGAAACTCGTTCAACCCCCGTGCGACAACCTGAGGCTTCAGCGGCAGATCCATGCGCGTCCCGCGGATCTCCATTAATTCGTTCCATTGCCGCATGCGCTCCTGAGCCTGCGTGAGGAAGCTCCGGTCAGATTTCTGTTTGAGCAGCGGCAACAACGCTCTGAGGACATCCCAACAGTGTCCGATGAGTCCCACATCGACGGGGTACCGCAGTCCGATACGGGACGGATCCAGATCGATCTGGATCGCCTTGGCCTGTCCCGGTTTGGGGTAAAACTCCAGGTATGGAAAGCTGCTGCCGGCGATCAGCAAGGTATCGCACTCTTCGAGGACCTCCTGCGAAGGCGCGGTGCCGAGCAGGCCGACCCCGCCGGTCGTATAGGGATGATCATCGGGAACGACCGCCTTTCCGAGCAGCGGCTTCACGATCGGCGCACCGAGCGCTTCGGCGATCGCCAGAATCTCTTTTCGGGCCGTGAGACAACCCCGGCCGGCCAGGATGGCGACCTTGGACCCCGTATTGAGGAGATCGGCCGCATGGCGCAGTGTGGCAGTGGGCGGCAGCGGCAGCGCCTCGCTGTACAGATCGCCGCTATGCAAGGCAATGTTGGCCTTTGACCGGTGTCCGTCGGCAGACCAGTCCTGGATGTCCTTGGGAATCGTGATGTGCGCGACGGTGCGTCTGGCGATCGCGGTTTTTACCGCCTCGTCGACCACGTTGCAAACGTGCGCCGGTCCCATCACGCGCTCGTTATAGGCCGCGACGTCGCCGAACACTTTTACAAGATCGACGTCCTGCTGATAGTGCGTCCCGATCAGGTCATGGAAGGTATGTCCGGTGATGGCCAGAACGGGCTGGCCGTCGCACTTGGCGTCATACAGGCCGTTGAGAAGATGCAACCCCCCGGGTCCTGACGTCGCCAGGCACACCCCGAGGCGCCGGGAAAATTTGGCATACCCGCAGGCCGCGAAGGCGGCAGCCTCTTCATGCCGCACCTGAATAAGCTTAATGTGATCCTGCCGCCGGCGCAGCGACTCGAAAATGCCGTTAATGCCGTCGCCGGGGAGACTGAAAACCGTGTCGACTTCCCAATCGATCAGCCTGTCCACCAATAGATCTGCAACGGTGTCCGCCATACGTGCTCCCTAGACCCCCGAATATAGGTGTAACGTTCTGGGACGGTGTCCTTACGCGGCCCGCCGGCCTGGTGGTGCCGGGGTTTCCCGCTGCGGCTGCACGGCCACACCCTGGACGTAGACCAGTTCGCCGCCCAACCAGCCGGACACGGCGAGCGCCGCGACGCCGAGCAGCGACAGCACCACCGGCAACAGCGCCTCCGGGCCGTTCATGATCCGCAGGCCCGCATTCGCCGTAAAGAGCAGCACCAACCCGACGTTGATCACCATGTGCATCTGTGCCAGGCGAACCGTCACCGGATCGGTCAGCGAACGATAGTCCACGTAGCCGGGAATCGCCGCCGCCAGTCCTCCGATGATGCCCCCGATCATCGTGTACAAGGCGACGTCCTTCCAGCCGGGTCCGCCGAATCCGAACAGGAAAATCAGATCGCTGGCAAGGGAAAAGATCCAGAGTGCAATCGGAAACGGAATCAGCATCGGATGAATGGGATGCTCGGCCACTGTGGCACGCGTTTCCATGGGTCACCTCCTTGCGCGATCACGCAGGCGGAATCTCGTTCGACATGCTTCGCCGCGTAATTGCATTCATGAACTCAGCATCGCTTTGAGCTCTGCAGCGTTCTTGACGGCATATCCTGCTTCATCATTGTCGAAATACACATAGACGGCCTTGAGCTGTGTCTGCCACCGGGCAATCCGGCGGGCCCAGTCCCCCAACCGCCTGCGAGAATAATTGCCTTGATATTTGCGGCCCGGCCCGTGCAGGCGGACGTAGACAAAATCGGCTGTGAGCTGGTATGGGGCCTCGAACCCGTCGAGTTCGTAGAGGCAAAAGGCGGCATTGTAGCGTCCCAATGTGCGGTAGACGGCAGCATCGTGCCAACTGGGATCACGAAATTCGAACGTATAGCGATGGCGCGGCGGCAGCGCCTCCAAAAAAGCCTTGAGGCGCGGCACGTCGCAAGACCAGTGCGGCGGCAGCTGAAACAGGATCGGTCCCAGCTTCTCGTGCAATGATTCAACCGGCTCCAGGAACCGGGACAACGCCGGCGCGGGATCATTCAATTTCTTGCGGTGCGTAATGTACCGGCTGCCTTTGACGGCGAAGCAAAACGAGGACGGCGTCGCCCGTCGCCAGGTGTCGAACGTCTCAGGGTCGGGCAGCCGGTAGAAGCTGTTGTTGAGCTCCACCGTGTCGAAGCGATCCATGTACCAGGCGAGCATGTCCTTGGGCCGCAGGTCGGCCGGATAAAATGGTCCCAGCCAGTGTTTGTAGTGCCACCCCGAGGTGCCGATCCGCACCCCACAGTCGGAACTCTGCGCCT
>DASVBB010000223.1:0-3143 GCA_036376045.1 Nitrospira sp. | reverse complement strand
TTGTTTCGACCGGACACGAGCGGAACCTGAATGTCTCGCTCGTGGGTTTGCAATTGTGTATTGGATAACGGCAAACCCGGCGTGCCGTAGACGGGAACATCGTTGACGAATACATTGAAGCGGTCGAGCGGATATTTGCTGTCCGAGGCTTTGACCCGTATCGTCACCGTCGCGGCACTCATCGACATCGGCACATCCTTGGTGAGGAGCTCGATCTCGGGAAGATGGAAGTCGCTTCCGAGCATCTGCTCGCTAAAGCCCATTTTCTTCAAACGTCTGTCATACGACCGCCGATAGCCCTCGATCATCTCATCGTCCACCCGGCCCAAGCGCTTCAAGATAATGTCCGGTCGGTTGAGACGGAGGTCGAATTGTTCGAAGGGAAAGAGTTGGTCTTTCACGCGAAAGACCAGGCCTTTGAGACGGCTGTTGGACGTCCGGTAATACTGGTCCGGAGTGACGGTGACATAATCCTCGTTTCCCAAGGCCATAAGGGACGCGATCTCATTGCCCGACTTCGCATCCCATACCTTCAACATCCCATCCTGGCTCCCGCTGACGATAAGCCGGCCATCAGCCGTGACGGCAACCGCTGTCACGTCGGCCGTGTGCCCAACGAGGTTCCGGAGATCCTTCCCGTTCTCTACGTCCCACAGCTTGACCAGTCTGCCGTGGCCCAGCACTGCCAGTTTGCCATCGCGGCTCACGGCTAACCCGCGGTAGCCGACTTCCCCCTTGTGATTAATCGGGAGACCTATAGACGGATCTATTCCGCTGAGGCTCCGCCAGAGATTTTTGAAAAATCCGGGATCAAGTTCCCACTTTCCTATCCAGTTGGGCCCTGCACCGATCAGCGTCTCACCATCGCTACTGAAGGCGAGGTGTTGCATATTCATCATGCTGGCGGCCGTCCGGAGGTCTTCTTCCTCCGCTTTTGTGAATCCCCCGCCACTTTCCAACACCTGGTGATCGAAGTCGCCCGTCTTCGACTCCCAGAGATAAATGCCTCGGTCCATGGCTGTCGCCAGGTATTTACCGTCTGGACTTAATGCCAGAGCTCGAATCCAGTACTGTCTCCGTATGTTTTCCTGACCTCGTCTCACGGACCCTTCAATGTATTCTGCTCCTTTTGCCATCCAGCTGAATGGATTAGCATACTGATCTATTTTCTTCAGTACCCCTCTGGGATTCTCGAGCGTCACTTGCCGCAGTTCCTTCCCGGTCATCACGTCGTAGAGACTCACCCGATCTCGTAGCCCAACCGCGAGCAACTTGCCGTCAGGACTTAAACTCACCACAGTTCGATCTTGGACGTCCGCGTCCGTTCCCTGGGGCGGCTTCACGGAGAGCAGTTTGCGACCAGTCACGAATTCCCAGATGGCGATCGAACTGTCTCCACCGCTCGCCGTAGCAAGCAGGCCGCCGGTCTGACTGATGGCGATGGAGGACTCTGCCGGCCCGGCGATCGAACGGAGAATCTGGCCGGTGGTGAGATCCCAGAGCTTCACCGTGCCGTCCTCCATTGCCGCCAGCACCTTCCGGCCGTCCATCGTCACGACAAGATCGACGATTGCGGTGGTTCCGCCGGACGAGAACCTGGTTTCGGCCCCACTTTCAAGATTTCGCAATAGCGGCGTTCCGTCCATCACCCCAAGGACAAGGACTTTCCCGTCTTCTCCGAAGTCCACCGCTGTTCCCCTGTATCTCTTGACCTCCTGCCCGGAATGGACATCCCATAGCCGCACAAGATTTTCGGAATCGGCCGTTGCAAGCGTTCGATTGTCAGGACTGAAACGGAATCCGTTCGTCCGGCCAGTGTTCTGCGACGATGCGAGCGAGATGTGCTGTAACACCCGGCTCGTGTCCACATCCTTCACCACGATGGTTCGATCCAGGGTTTGAAGCGCGAGCATCCGTCCGTCAGAACTCAATGCCGCTGCCAGGACTTGGCCCGAGTGATCGACAGTCTTGGCTGTCTTGCCCCTCTCCAAATCCCAGACGACGACGCTGGTATAGAATCCGGCGACACGCCGTTGAGTGAGCAGCCGGCGTGCATCCGGACTAAACACCAGCGGGACAGCGAGGGCACCGGCAGGATCTTGCGACAGCTCTCGACCGGTCGTCAGGTCCCATAACTCGACCTTCGTTGCGAACGTTCCACCCGTCATCGCCAGCAGGCGACCGTCAGGGCTCACGACGATTCGCTCGCTCGTGTGTACAGGAAGCGAGCGCACGAGCCGCCCTGTCGCCAATTCGAAGACGCCAACTGACCGGCTGTCACCGACGACTACGTGTCCTTGCTGGTCGAAAGCCAACGTATGGGGGCCATGGATCGCAAATCCGACGAAGCTCCGCATCATCTGCCGGCTGCTGACATCCCACAGGCGGGCGGTTTCGTCTTCACTTCCGGTCAGCAGCATGCGCCCGTCTTGGCTCACCACCGCCCCGTGGATCATGTTGGAGTGCCCCTTCTGCAAGACGACTTGCACTCCATCAGAGGCAGTCATGGCCTCCTGGATCTGCACCTTTCCTGCCCGCTTGTTGACATCGGTTTCGAAGAACAAGCCGCATCCGCTGCTGAGAAAGCCGACGAGGATCAGGATGGTGATCGACACGGTTCGCCTTTTCATCAATATCAGACCCGACCCTCCGCGCACACTCGTGCGCAGACAGGACATACCTACACCCTGCCCCTGTGACCACGATTCGACATTCAGGGCACAAGCGACGGGGCAGTCCTTCAGACCCGTCTCACGAACGATGACCCGCTACCGCACCGGACTGCAGCCCGCTACCGTGAGCACACACACCACCACCATCAACACTGACAAGATTCGCGTCATAATGCCCTCCTTGCTGTTGTGAAGACAGGTTCCCCACCGAACGGTGCTGTTCAGTCATCAATACACGACAAAATCGCTCTCTAGATTTTCCCGCCGAACGGTCGGGTTCTGGCCACCCGCCGTCAGCTTGCGCACCTGGTCGATGACGTAGGCTTGCAGTTCGCTGACGGTGATCAGCTGGTCCCTATTGGCATCGGCCTGGTGGTTTTTCAATCCGTTCAAGAGCGAATAGGTGAACACGCCATTCTTCCATTGCTCGCCTTCGAGGCTATATTCGTTGCCGCTCGAACTCGAAATAAC
>DASVBB010000125.1:0-4030 GCA_036376045.1 Nitrospira sp. | reverse complement strand
TTTTGAGCACCGCGCCCTTGGACGAGATCACCGACATGAGCTCTTCCCATGATTTCACGAACGACTTCGCCCCTTCATCCTGAAGCTGAGCCGCCAGCGCATCGATGTCGATGCCCAGGTTGGCGAATTCCGCGAGGATCCATTCGGCATCGCCTCCGTCGGCCGGCATGATGGTGTCCAATTGGCCATGGTCGGCGAGCGCTTTCAAGGTATTCTCCGGCATCGTATTCACCGTAAACGGCGCAGCCAGGGATTTGATGTACAGGACATCGGACGCCTTGGGATCTTTGGTGCCCGTGCTGGCCCAGAGCAGCCGTTGCGGACGTGTGCCGCTGTTGAATGCACTCTGCCATCGGCTCGAGCCCAGCAGCTCCCTGTACGCCTTGTAGGTCCGCTTGGCCATGGCGATTCCGAGATGGTTCTGCAGGGGGGCCGGGACTTTTCCTGACACCGCCGCATCCCAGCGGCTGATGAAGAGTGAGGCCACGGAGGGGACGCTGGGGTTGAGTCCCTTCGCGATGCGCCGCTCGATGCCGCGTAGAAAGGCGTCTGCCGCCGCCAGATACTGCTCGCGGGAGAAGAGGAGCGTGACATTGATGGGAACGCCGGCAAAGATCGCTTCTTCGATGGCAGGCAAGCCCTCCTTCGTTCCAGGAATCTTGATGAACAGGTTCGGCCGTCCGGCCCGTCCCTGAAGGTCTTTGGCCGCCTCGATGGTCTTCGAGGTGTCGTAGGCGAGCAACGGCGAGACTTCCAGCGAGACCCATCCATCCACGCCGTCAGTCCGGTCGTAGATCGGCCGGAACAGATCTGCCGCCCGGGTGAGGTCGTCTAACGCCAATTCGTAAAATAGCGCCTCTCCCGATTGGCCCTTGGTCGCCTTTTCACGGATTGCGGCGTCATAGGCGGCGCTGTTCTTGATGGCATGGTCGAAGATCGTGGGATTCGAGGTGAGCCCGGTCACCGACAGGTCGTCGATGTAGGATTTCAGCGTGCCGCTGGTCAGCAGATCACGGGTAATGTTGTCGAGCCAGAGGCTCTGGCCTAGATTATGGAGCATTTGTGTCGCTTTCATAGTGTCTCCTCGATTCCGCTAGGGTGCGTTCGAAGTCACGAGCTGCCGAAGGGGAGATGATCCCATAATCAAACCCCAGGTTCGCCTGTCAATTCTGACAGTTGTTTCTACCCCCGCCCCGGGGGTCCTTCCGAGTTATTGCGAAGTGCGATCTCAGAAAACGGGTACGAAGCCGAAGTGAGTGGGACGGGCCCATGGGGATTCCGCCGCCGGTCGTGGAGGAGCCTGAGAAGAAGAACGAGGATGAAAGGGGCAGGTTACGTTCCGGGACGACGGAACCGCTTGGAAACGTAGCCTGCCCGTTTTTTACTTTTCGTCTCTAATGGCTGCCTTTACTTTCGCCTTGAGCTCCGGGGTGACCTCCCGAATCCCATGCTGCTTTGCGTGTTCCGCGGCATTCTTCAGCACTTCCTCTTCGGTGGCCCCTCGTACCACATGTGTGCATCCTGACGATGGATCAACCTTGGCGCACTCAACGATTTTCCCCATGGCAGCTCCTCCTTGTTGAGCCCCGTGATCATGTCAATCCGGCAACTTATAGCCAACCTGCCCTGAGCAAAACTAGGGTGATCCCCAATCGTGAAAAGGCGAGCACGAGAGGCCGACAGCCTCCACCTTCTTTATCTCAGTTCGACCACGAAGGTATCGACTCTTGTCGAGAGGCCGAAATCTCCGTTCGATCCTCCAAGCGTGCCGTCCCAATAGCTCGAAAACAGCGCCCAGCGGCCATCGTTGGAAATCTGGGCAAACGCCTGTCCATAAAAGGTGTTCCCGTCATTATGGTTATGGGCAAAGCGCCAGACGGTGTTCGAACCATCCGTGGCTGCGAGGATGATTTCACCCAACCACGGCAATGCACTTGGCGGGGCGGTCACGTCATACCGCGAAAAGAGGATGGGCGCATTCGGATTGGTCGAGGCGTTGAACCATGAGCTGTGTTCGCCGTCATACCAGCCGGATGTGGCGTACGGCTGCATGATGAACGTGTACTGTGCGGCATTCATGAGTGCATCCGCGTTGCGCACGACGGCGCCGCGGGAATCCTTTCCATTGACCGATCCCGATCCGTTGACATATTGGCCGTTGCCGAGCGATTGGTGGCCGCTGTAATAGCGGTCTGCGCCCGTCACCAATGACCACGTATTCGTCTCTAGATTTAACACCGCCACGCCGTTTTTGTTCCAGCCGGCATGCATAAACACCACGCCGAGCCAGGTTCCACCCGCGCTGCCGAAAATCGAGTGAATCCCAATCGTCTGGCCGGCAGCGGAAGTCGGCCAGTTCGGATCGTGTTGTGCGACGCCATTGATCGTCCTGTTCACGATATCGATAAGTCTCGCCTCGGAAGTCGATGGGTTCACGCAGAAGAGCTTTGTGTAGGTGTCCTGACTGCCGGCTCCCGCCGCCGAGCAGACCCAGTTGTCATGCCCGACCACCGCCACATGATACCGCACCGGTTCTCCATTGGGCGTCGCGGCCAGGTTGGTCATGGCCTGGGTCGCAATGTTGTAGCGGGTCAATTGGGAGCTATTTAAAAAATACAACGACTCAGGATCCACGGCCGACCACTCCCAATGCGAGTCGAAACCGAGCCGATGCAGCGCGCCGGCTTGAAAGTTCACGGGATCGAAGTCTGTCCAATACGTTGTCCCGTTTGTGGTCTCGAGCTTGAAGGCGGTCGAGTTGGCATTCCATGTTCGAAAAAACCCTGCGTCTTCAGGAATGAATGAACTCCCTCCGGCTGTGTGGCTGTCGGTGACGCGCAACACACGAGACCCAAAGGTGGGATCAACCAAGATTGAGTTAGCCGGACCGAGAGTGGGAGCAGGGCTCGGACTCGGCTTCGGATCGGTTCCCGTATATGCGGAATACGTCGAGGGCGCCAATTGAGCCGTCGATGGCGCCGCCGGTCCGTCGCTACCTGACGAACAGGAAACAAGCAGTGACAGGACATAGAGCGAGACACAGGTGAGCGTCTGTCTTTGAAGAGTCATTCGGGCGTTACCTCCGGGAGATGGTTCAGCAAAATGAGGGTCCAGTAACGCCGCTCGACGGCGCGCTCCACGAGAACTCCGACACCTGCGGAGTGATTAAGAAGAACACCTGAAGCGCAAGTAAGAGGGACGTAAAGAACAACTCACTTTCATCAATGGAATTGCAGTGATTTGACAGCAGGCCGAAATCAGAAAAATTTCGAGTTGCTTACAGCAACGTTTGTGCCCTTCAGCCGGCCGGAAAATGCAGTATTTGCGAGGATCGGAGCGAGAAATGTGTAGGGATGGAGGAGTGCGCCTGCACTGCGTGCTACAAGGTTTTACTCAAGTAAACAAAGGGTAATGGGTGTGCAAAGCAGAGGTGAAGAAATGGAGGGAGAGGATCAGCCTGGTCAGTTCTTGTGCTCGCGGAAGGGAGATTGATGGCGGATGGCCGTCACTGCTTAGCGAGGGGTAAACCGCACTCCTTGTCACTGCTTGGCTCCGCAAAAATGTGCGGGACGCCTTCGCGTTTCACTCAGTGGCCTCCCGAAGCGGTCCGCCTAGGCTTTGCCGAGAGGAAGCCTTCTGGAATTTCCTCGGCCACGGTCTATGGACCGTGGTGCCTTGGTCAGTTCCAGCTTTCCTTCTCGGCTCAGCGAGGCGGACACCTCGCTTCTCCGGCCATGTTCGCGAAACGCTAAAGGCATCCCTTTTGAGGAAAGAACAAGCAAGCTTGGAAGGATGATTCGAATGACCTTCGAACACTGCGTCTCGCCATCGCCTCCTGGGAAAAGGGCGCGAGCCGGCGCGCCCAGGGTTGGGCGGGTGAGAATGGCGATCGCAGTGACCGCGCTCTGCTTCGAGGCCAACCGCTTAGGAGTGGAAGAAACACGAGCGAGCTTGGAAGGACCATTGTAACGCCATGAAAGTCGAACTGCCGTTTCTCGCGGAAGGCGTCGAAGGCGGGGACGTCGTCCAA
>DASVBB010000215.1:0-4569 GCA_036376045.1 Nitrospira sp. | reverse complement strand
CTCCCGAAAGGGGTTTACAATCCGAAGACCTTCATCCCCCACGCGGCGTCGCTGCGTCAGGCTTTCGCCCATTGCGCAATATTCCTTACTGCTGCCTCCCGTAGGAGTCTGGCCCGTGTCGCAGTGCCAGTGTGGCTGATCATCCTCTCAGATCAGCTACCCGTCGAAGCCTTGGTGAGCCGTTACCTCACCAACAAGCTGATAGGACATGAGCCCATCCAAGAGCGCGATACCCACGGTATCGCTTTCCTCCCTGAACCGAAGTCCAAGAAGCGTACGCGGTATTAGCTAACCTTTCGGCTAGTTATTCCCCACTCGAGGGTAGGTTACCCATGTATTCCTCACCCGTTCGCCACTGTACATGTGTATTGCTACACATTCTCGTTCGACTTGCATGTATTAGGCGCGCCGCCAGCGTTCGTTCTGAGCCAGGATCAAACTCTCATATAGGTGTTGCTTGAATTTGGACCAAGGGCCACCACTTCAATACACCTTACACCTTGCTCAACGTCCTCTATTCAGTTGTCAAAGAACGATCGCGTTCTTCACGCGAGCCGCGCACTATACAACGCGCGACAATGCGTGTCAAGGGACCTGCTCGAGGCACTCAGCTTCGGGTAGTTTCCCTTCGAGAACCGCACCGTGACTCGCCGTCAGGCGCGGTCAACAGGCAGGAACGCAAAACGGAGGCTGAGAATACCAATCGACATGCGCAGAGTCAAGCGGATTTTTTCATCACGCTGCACTTAATAATGGTACGAAAACCCGGCCACAATGTGATTGATACTGTACACGCCTTCGAAGCCTGCTAGCCCTTGGACGCCAGAAAAATTGAGGGTGGCTCTATTATATTTGTATTCCGTAAACATCGCGATGCGGTTGGTAAAGTAGTACCGGATTCCCGCCAGCGCGTTAAAGCCCGGGAGGAAATTCGCATGAGCAGAAAAGGAGCTATTGGAAATATCCACCCAGTTGAGGCCCAAACCCACGCCGGCGTACGGCTGAAGCTTGCAGAACTCCGTCATATATTGGAAAGCAAACCGTTCAGTCACCTGCTCAGTGTCTAAATGCTTTTTCTCGCAGGCGAACTGCGCTCGTGCGATCGCATTGATCGCGAGCGTGGTCACGCGCATGTGGCTGCCTGCTGCCGCACCCTGCTGCTCGATATTGGGCGTGGTGTTGAACAGCTCCGCTTCCACGCCAAACCAGCTCAGCGACGCAGGTAAAAATCCGCCGGCTTTCGCACCGACCACGGCAGAATCGGCCAGGCTACCATTACCAAAGCTCACGCCGTTGAACGCTCCAGTACCAGCTGCGTCATATTTTCCGCCGAACGTGTAGCCACCGAATACGGCAAAATAGCCTTCCGTCGGATGCACCATGACTTGTTCGTACTGCGTTCCGCTTGCCGGCGGTGGCGTGGGACTTGTCGTTGGGCTTTCGGACGTTCGAGGTGTTTGCTGACTCAAGACTGGCTCGCTGACTGCAGCCATCGCCCACGCGATCACCACTATGACAATCCATTTCGCGCAAGGCCCGCTGTTCATATATCGACCCGGCAGCTCACGGTAGAGATCGCGGTGGAAGGTCAGCGCTGTTGCTCGTGAACGAGAGCCGCTGATGGCTGACGAGCTGCGCTGCTTCGTGGACTCGGAAGATTGTTCTCCGGATGATCCGTCACCGACCACCCGCCGCCCAATGCCGCGTACAACTGCACAATAGAAACAAGCTGACCTTGAAGTGTCCGTGCCAATGCCAATTCCGATTCGAATAGACTTCGTTGACTCGTCAACACGTCGAGATAGCTCGCCCGCCCGCCTTCATACCGCTGCTCTGCGAAACGAAACGCCGATCGTAACGCGGCGACCTGCTGTTCCTGCGCCTCTCGCTGTTCCCGTGATTTTTGCACCGCGATGAGTGCATCCTCCACTTCTCGCAAGGCATTTACGATCGCTTTTTCATACTGAAACGCCGCCTGCCGCGCTTTGGTTTCATTCACCGTGACTTGATAGCCCAACGCTGTCGCGTTTAACAATGGCCCGGCAAACTGCGCGCCGATATTCTGAATAAACAGAGGCCCAGGTTGAACGCCGTTGATGTTGGCGTTGGCTCCCGCCAAGGCTCCGTTCAGCGCAAATTGCGGAAAGCGCATCGCCTGCGCCACGCCAATCCCCGCCGTTGCGGATGCCAGTGTCTGTTCGGCTTGCAGCAGATCGGGCCGCCGCTGCAAGAGATCCGACGGCAAACCCGCTGGCACCTCGGGAGGGATGGGCTGTTCTGTCAGTGGTAATCCGCGGGTGATCGACGCCGGTCTGCGGCCGAGAAGCACACTCAAGTGATTTTCTGTCTGCATGACTTGCTTCTCGAGCTCCGCGAGTTTCGCCGCAGTGCCTGCGCGCTCCGCCTCAAAACGATCGAGATCCAATTTGGGGATGTAACCCTGCTTGAATTTCAGCTGCGACAGCCGGACCGATTCTTCCCAGGTTTTCAACGTACGTTTGGTGATATCCACTTGGAGGTCGAGGGACCGCAGAGAAAAGTAGGCTTCGCTGACGCTGCCCACCAGACTCAGAATGATCGCCCGCTGATTTTCCTCCTGAGCAAACATCTCGGCCTCGGATGCTTCCACTGCACGCCGGAGCCGACCCCACAGATCGAGTTCCCACTTCAAACTTCCGAAACCGATCGTATTCGAAAAGGTCGTATTGCCTCCCCCACCGACTCCGGGAAGCACGATCGCTCCGCCTCCGCCGGGAATAGTCGTGGCGTTGCCTCCCTGAGTTTGAAACAGAAACGCCGTGGCACCATACGACAAGGATGGCGCCAAATCCCACTTGGTCATGACAAGTTGCGCGCGATATTGATCGACCGAAGCTACCGCCGTGCGCACATCCTGATTTTCAGTGAGCGCGATCCGAATCAATTCCTGCAACTCCTTGTCCTTGAGTAGATCAAACCAGGCAAGATTTGCGATCGATTCCGCCGTCGAAGTAGGCACGCGCCAGGCGTCGACCTTCGGCGTTTCGGGACGAACATAATCGGGACCCATCTTACAGGCGCTCGTCATGGTGACGAGCAGTGCAAAACTCAAGAGATAGGAAAATCGCCAAGAGTGCGTTTCCATATCATGACTCCTTAATAGCTTTCGCGTTCGCGAGCATGGGTGGGAGACAACGCAGGCCTCGGCGCTCCATGCGACAAATCTCCATCGCTCGTCTTCTGCGGGGATCCGGGCGGAGCACCGGTGGGAGGCGGCGCGGCATGTGGTCCACCTCGATGGACAAGAGTTTCGACGACGTAAAACGTCACGGGTATGAGGAAGATGGCAATCAGGCTTGCGGCTAACATGCCGCCAAAGACCGCAAGACCAAGCAACACCCGGCCATGTGCACCGGCTCCTGTCGCCAAGACGAGTGGAAGGACGCCGAGAATGAATGCAAACGCCGTCATCAAGATAGGCCGAAGCCGCAATTTGGCTCCCGCCAGCGCCGCATCGGCGATCGACTTACCGTTTTCGTATTCCACTTTCGCGAACTCGACGATGAGGATGGCATTCTTGGCGGCCAATCCAATCAGCATGACCAATCCAATTTGAGTAAACACGTCGTTTTCGCTTGCCTGAGGCGCCACGAGTTTCAGGAGCCACAACGCTCCGAACGCACCGAATACGGCGATCGGCGTACCCAGCAGCACGCTGAACGGCAGGGCCCAGCTCTCGTACTGCGCCGCGAGAATCAAGAACACGAAAAGAAGCGAGAAGCCAAAGATCACCGTTGCCGGCACACCTTCAGACGCCGCCTTCTCCTGGAAGGACATCCCCATGTAATCGAGCCCCATGCCCGCCGGCATGCTGCTTGCGAAGACTTCTTCCACAGCCTTCATCGCTTGTCCCGAACTGTAGCCCGGAGCCGCCCCCGCGATCAGTTGCGCCGACCGGTACTCGTTGTAGCGCATCGTGAACTCGGGCCCATGGAAGATGTCCATCGTCACCAACGCGGAGAGCGGGACCATATCGCCGTTCGCATTACGCACATAAAACTGGCCGACATTCTCGGCCTGCGTGCGAAAATCTCCTTCTGCCTCCACATAGACTTGCCACACACGCCCGAACCGATTAAAGAAATTCACCATGACGCCGCCCATAAATGACTGCAGCGTTTGATACACATCGGACAGGTTGACGCCTTGCTTCAGCACCTTGTCCCGATCCACCCTGGCGAAGACTTGCGGCACAGCGGGAATAAATGTCGTATCCACTCTCGCAAGCTCCGGACGCTTCCTCGCTGCTTCCATGAATTTCTGCGTGTTCTCTGCGAGAAAGCCGATATCGCGACCGGCTCTGTCCTCCAATACAAAGGACACGCCGCCGGACGTGCCCACCCCCGGGATCGCAGGTGGCGGGAACAGGAAGGCTTTCGCCTCGGGCAATTCAGCAAGTCGTCCATTCACGTTTTTGAAAATAGCCGCGAGCTGTTCGTCGGGTTTTTTGCGTTCTTCCCAAGGCGCGAGCGTGACGAAGAAAAAGGCATTGTAGGTTGTGCTCACCGTGCTCAAGAGACTGAATCCGAC
>DASVBB010000194.1:0-4194 GCA_036376045.1 Nitrospira sp. | reverse complement strand
ACGATCTCTCTGGGTGAGAATGCGTCGGTCGAGCTCGGGGTCCAGGCCCGGAGAATGACCAATGTTGACAGCGGCCAGGGTGTGAAAAGCGTGGCGTGGCCCAATCAGGAATATATTATCTTCAACTGGAATTGGGACAGGCGCAGTGAAAGTCTTCTTGGGACGATCTTCGACCGATCGGACGATGACGGGCCAGAGTCGCCATCACGGAAACGCTTCAGCGCGATGTTCGACACCTTCACCTATGTCTACAACATTAACTATTCCGGCCTTCATCAAATCAACGGTAGGCCCGTTGAGAATGCCACGTACGCCGGTGAATACCTGACTCCTGTCCTGCGCTACAAGCCGTTAAAGAATCTGACACTCGACGCCGGCGTCTTCGTCGGGTTGCCCGTCGGCACGACCCAGACCTTTCATACGGTGCAGCCCGTGCTCTCCGCTGAATGGGCCATGCTGCCTCAGGTGTCGTTGGTTGCCGGAACGCTGCACCGGAACCATCCTTTCGTCGATGCCATATTCAACGATGCGATGCTGTTTTCGAGGCCGGTCGAGCAGGGGTTCCAACTGCTCGTGAACCGGCCGCACTATCAACAGGACCTCTTTCTCAGTTGGAATCAGATCGAGACGAGCCAGAAGCCGGAACAGTTCGATGTCGGCTATTCCGGACGAGTCACAGCAGGGTTTTTGGGGTTGAACGGGCAGATCTACTGGGCGCATGCCGGGGGAGCCCAATTTTCAGAAAGCCGCACGGTCCAGCCCGGTGGTCCCCGTCTCCGCTCAGCGGCGAACAATACGAACATTGCGGCGGGACCGGACTTGAGCCTTGAGCCAGCCCGCTACCTCTCCGGCCTTTCATGGCTACATGAGATCCAGGTTATGGCGCTGTATTTTGTAGATGAAGACGAGACATTCGATCCAGCGGAGCCGTTGACGCGCGGACGCGGATACTTGCTCTCTGCCGGCGCCAACATTGAAGGATGGATGCCCTATGTCAATTTCTGGCGCGGAGAAAACTACAAGACACTTCGCGGAGATCCGTCCTATTTTGCAGGGAATTTCACAGAAGCCGGTTTCTTGAAGGATGTGGCGTTGCCGGCGGGCTTCTCGTTGAGATTCGGAGGGCTGGTTCGGATGATCGACGGTCGGGCGACTCATACCGAATATGCCCTGCTCAATTGGTCATGGGATAGCAACGTCTGGAGAGGATCGTGTTTGCGGCCGACCTTGCTCCATAGGTCGAACCAGCCGTGCGGAGTTCCCAACTGAGATGTCGCATCGGTAAACGCTCTGCGAAATGATGACTCTTTCTTGACGGACGAAAAGTGATGGGCTACCGTTCATCTGATATCTACGTGAATCCCCTAGTCTGGCAAATTGACAATGAATGACCGCATGGAGATTGTCGCTCGATGAAATGCTCTGATCAGGTCTTCACGAAAGTTTGCGTCTGGATACTGATCCTCGCGACTCTCATTCCAGCGCCACTAATGGCCCAGACGCTTGGAGGAAGTGGGTTCCCTTCGCTGGGCGTACCAGGTGTCGGTGGCTCAGGGGCAAAAGATCTTCTGCCCGGGTCGCCGGTGATGACGAATCCGACCGCGCTTCAGCCGCTCGCGCCTCCTCAAACTCCTTGTCCGGCGCCTGCGCCGAAGACTCCACTTGCGATCGCTCCCACGGGTCCGACACTGAACGACTTTTGGCCGGCGGACTCTGCCGCGGTGCTGCCCCCTTCGGCCGACACGAGAATACGATTAGAACGGGACGAGCGCTTTAAAAAGGAACAGCGCGAAGAAGTCTTGAAGCAGAAGCAGGATTCGTTAACGGCAGATGTCGATGTGCGCTCGAAGCAAGAACGAGAAGAACGCGCCCGGCTTGCACAGCAAACGGCTCAATTGACGAGCAAGGACTACTCGGTCGAAGAAGCGTTCGCACAGTTCTCGGTGCTCCAGAACGTCAAGAGCCGGCTGCACCAATTCGGGTACGACTTCTTCGACACGCAAGCCACCAGTTTTGCCCCGGTCCCCGATGCGCCTGTCGGCCCCGATTACGTCATAGGACCTCTTGATTCACTCTCGATTCACATTTGGAACGTTCCGGAGCAGAGCCTGAACCGCAGCTACATCGTACCTGTCGAACGGGATGGCACGATCGTCATCCCTCAAATCGGAACCATTCCCGTGGGCGGTCTTAGCTTTTCCCAGACAGAAAAGGCCATTACAAACCGCCTCAGCGCGCACCTGAAACGCTTCGAGGTTCATGTGGCGATGGCGCGCCTGCGGACGCTGAAAGTGTATGTGGTGGGCGAAGTGGTGAGACCAGGGGCGTACGAAGTGGGGTCTCTGGCATCGATTTCCAATGCCCTTTATGCGGCCTGCGGCCCGTCCCGTACCGGTTCCCTGCGGCAGATCAAGCTGGTTCGCGACAACCAGGTCGTCGCCGAGGTCGATTTCTATCAGTTCCTCATGTTCGGAGATCGCCGTCACGATGCCAGATTGCAGGCAGGCGACGTCATCCTGGTTCCTCCCCTTGGCCCGATTGCCGCGGTCAGCGGCGCCGTGAAGCGGGCCGCGATTTACGAGCTCAAGCCGGGAACACGGTTGAACGATCTGCTGCAATTGGCCGGTGGCGTCACTCCCTCTGCCAATCTCCAGCGCTGTCAATTGCTCCGGCTCGATCCGGACAAAGGCCGGATCATGACGGATATCGATCTCAGTCAAATTGTTGACACGACCGGGAAAAAACCTGCGATGAGCAACGGCGCAAATGCCACGATGCAGGACGGGGATTTTCTGCGGGTCGGGTCGCTGCCGACACAGGTTGTCAATGTGGTGACGCTGGCTGGTGCGGTAAAAAATTCCGGCCCTTATGAATTCCGCCCGGGCATGGCCGTGCGCGATATCCTGAAACCCGACCAGCTCACCGTCGACGCCTACATGGATAAGGCGGAAATCGTCCGCACTGATCCCCTCACCTACGAAACGAAAGTCATTTCATTCAGTCCAAAGGCACTTTTCGACAACGAGAAGGCAGACGACATTCCACTACAGCGGATGGACCAGATCGTGGTCGGCACACAGATGCGTCCGCCCAGTGTGGTGTTTGTTGAAGGAGAAGTCAGGCGGCCAGGCTACTTTACCCTTGAGACGGGTGAAACGCTCAGTTCGGTCTTAAGGCGGGCCGGCGGCTTAACTCCTACGTCGTTCCCGGAAGGGATTGTCCTGGTTCGTGAATCGGTACGGAAACGTCAGCAGCTCGAACTCGATCGTTTCCTTGCGGCTGAGAGGCAACGGCTCACGGCTCAATCGGCATCGATTGCAGCAGGAACCGTGGGTATGTCGCCTGTCGGAGGTGCGGCGGTCGGTCAAGCGGCAGAGCAGCAGGTGCTCAGTCTGCGACTTCAACAACTCGAGGCGGTGACGGCTCGTGTGGAATTGGGTCGAGTGGTGATTAATGTCCGGTCGATTGAAGAACTTGAAGGGTCAGAAGACGACGTGCCGTTGGAGGCGAAGGACCGCATCTCGATCCCGCAGCCACCGAAGACCGTGAGCGTGATTGGATCGGTCAAGAATCCCAGCACCGTGGTGTATCGGGTCGGTCTGAACCTGGATGACTATGTGCATCAGGCCGGTGGCATGACGGAAGATGCCAGCAAGGGTGAGATGTACGTGGTGAAAGCCAATGGGTCGACGGAAGGGACCTACATTCGTGTCAAAGACATGAAGCCGGGTGACACCATCGTGATTCCTCAGAAGATCGAGGCTAAAACCCCGCAGCTCTCCCTGTGGCAGAGTGTCGCAAGCATCGTGGGCAGCGTCGCATTGGCCGCAGCCGGCATTGCGGTAATCGGACGATAGGAGAGTCTACGCACTGTCCCTCCCCATCATGATGCCGAACCAATCGCACATGGTCGCTCAACGAAACCGCGGGACCTGGCCTCCCGGCACAGACGAGGTCACGCTTTTCGACTATTGGCAGGTCGTCTCAAAGCGAAAATGGGGCATTATTGCCTTCTGCACACTTGCGGCGGTGGCCACGCTCGTTGTCAGCTTGCTGCTCCCGAAGATCTATGAGTCAACCGCCACGCTCTTACCGCAGTTGGAATCCAATAATGGTCTTGGATTAGGTGCTCTTCTTAGCACTGGGGCGGCCAGTTCCGCGGCTCAAAGTCTGGGTATTTCGCTTCCCGGCGCT
>DASVBB010000185.1:0-39999 GCA_036376045.1 Nitrospira sp. | reverse complement strand
CGCTGATACAATGCGGGACAGCGGCAACCTCTACCTCACCTGGGCCAAGCACTATGCGGCTCTCGCCGAGGGAAACACCGACGCCTCGTCGGATGAAGATGAAACCGAGGATTTCGACGTCTAAAAAAGCGTTCCCCCCGCGGTGGACATTTGCTACAATGCGTCCTCTTCTACTTGACCCCTTCGTTCCCCGGTAGCTCAGTTGGTAGAGCAGCCGGCTGTTAACCGGCTGGTCGCAGGTTCGAGTCCTGCCCGGGGAGCCACACTTTTCTCCCTTCCTCATAAAGTGATAAGAATGACGGTCACCTCCAGGGCGTTCATCGGACTCAAGCCCTGAGTTCGAGAACGGTGCCTTGGAATTGTAGACGCAGCTCAGGGAGGCGCGTTGAATACCGTTCTACACCTGCCAGACCTTCTGCTCGCCATTTCGCTTCTGCTCGGTATCAGCGCCATCGTGATTCCAGCGGCTCGTCGGCTCGGCATCGGGCCGGAACTGGGCCTATTGCTATCCGGAGTCATTCTCGGATCCTCGCACTTCCTTGGGGAGACCCAAGTCGATCGCTTGCGGGAACTTTCCGAACTCGGGGTGGTCTTCTTCCTGTTTATGATCGGCCTTGAACTCGATCTCGGGAAGGCATGGCAGTTACGAAGGTACGCACTCGTCTTGGGAAGCTTGCAGGTCCTAGCCACGGGCATGGTCCTGATGTTCTATTGGTATTTCTTTACGTTCTCTTGGTCGCTCTCGCTGCTCATCGGGTTGGTCTTAGCGAATTCTTCAACGGCTCTGGTCTTTCAAGTTTTGGAGAGGAAGCAGGAACTCAATGAGGAACACGGGCGGGCGGCATTCGCCGTGCTCTTGTTTCAGGATCTGACCGTGGTGCCAATCATGGCGCTCGTCCCGGTGTTTGCGGGAACCGGTTCAGCCGACTATTCCTGGTGGAACATCCTGCCGGCTGTCGCGGCCATGGCACTCCTCTTTATCGCCGGCAGATATCTGTGCCCCTGGTTGTTTCACTTAGCGATCGTCAAGCGCATGCCCGAAACCTTCACAGCCGTGCTCTTTGTCGCGATCCTGGGAAGCGCCTGGTCGGCCCATCATGTCGGTCTTTCAATGGCCTTGGGCGCCTTCATCATGGGTGTGGCGCTCTCCGGGACAGACTATCGGCACAAGCTCCAGGAAGAAGTCATGCCGTTCAAAAATTTCCTGCTTGGAATGTTCTTCGTATCGGTGGGTCTCACCGTGGACGTGAACGTGCTGAGCCAACACACAGGAAAGATCCTCATGCACGTCCTGGTGATCCTCGCTGTGAAAACCGCGGTGCTCTATATTGCGGCCAGAGCCATTCGAATGGATCACACTCCCGCAGCACGTCTCTCCTTCCTGCTGGCTCAGGCCGGAGAGTTCACCTTCGTGATCTTGGGCACGTTGCTCACCGTAGGCGTCGTCACTCACACCCAGTTCGCCAATGGTATCATGGTAGTTGCGCTGACAACGATTATGACCTCATGGCTCGATGCGCTCGGCGTCACGTTCAGCCGGCTCAGCCGTGCAGGGGTGTCAAAGCCGAAAGTTTCGACTTCCTGAATGTAATGACTGTGATGCAGGGAGAATCAATCCTGTCCAAGTCTCTCCGTCAGCACCATGTTTCCTCTTTTCCGGCTTTTGTACCCCCGAGACTCCTCCGCAATCGTCATCTGATGACCCTCGTCCCCCGTTACTGGTCCCGCGGACACCTGTTGGCTGGTATCCCGGCTGAGCGCCGTCTCTTCCGCACAACTCCCGACACTCAGCTGGTCGGGTTTTGCCATTGGCAGCCCGAGCGGAAATCCACTCAGACCATACTCCTCTTGCATGGGCTTGAAGGTTGTTGCGATTCACATTACATCCACGGGATTGCAGCCAAGGCCTATGCGGCGGGACTCAATGTCGTGAGGATGAACCAGCGTACCTGTGGGGGCACCGAGCATCTCACGCCAACTCTGTATAACAGTGGCCTCAGCACAGATTATCGAAGTGTGGTCCACGAATTGGCAGAGACCGATCGTTTGGATCGCATCTGGCTGGTTGGCTATTCGATGGGAGGTAATCTCGTCCTCAAGGCCGCCGGTGAGATGGGCCGCAACCACCCGGCTCTCGCCGGCACAGTGGTCGTGTGCCCGAACATTGATCCGACTCTGTGCGTAATGGAATTGGAGAGGCCGGAGAACTGGCTCTATCACCGGCATTTCTTGACGCAGCTGAAAGCCCGTCTCAGACGCAAGGCCGCGCTCGTACCCGACAAGTGGGACCTGAGAGGACTTGAACGCATCAACCGCATCAGTGAATTCGACGATCGATATACCGCGCCGGACGGAGGCTATCGCGACAGCGCCGACTATTACGATCGATCAGGAGCACGTCATGTGCTGGATCGTATCGCGGTGCCCACCACAATCATCACTGCCCAGGACGATCCGTTCATTCCCTATTCGATGTTCCTGACGCCAGTCATCCAGCAGCATGCCTGTATCCGCTTCATTGCACCTGCGCACGGCGGCCACTGCGGATTTTTCCAGACGAAGCAGACCGGGGAAGACCGGTATTGGGTGGAGAACCGGATTATCGAAGTTGTTTCAGGGAGGTGGTAACGGAGCATCCGGTTGCCTCAGGGAGGCAACCGGAGAGGGTTTAAGCGGCCTTTCTCAGGCGTCGGCCGTCCATCGATGCGACGTGAGGGGCGCATTTGAGCACCCACGTCACGATCAGCCATGCGCAGCTGCAAACCAGACCAACTACGAACAGCCAGTTATAGACGTCCTTGCCGGATTTTCCCAAGAACGGCTCGCAAGCGTAGAGCACCACTTCATAGGCAAACCCCACGATCATGAGCGTCGTCATGGGCAGCAGCAGAGCCCGATAGGGAGCCAACCACTTCCAGTCATCCGGCGGGTCATTGGCCAACTGACGTGCGCCAAACCAGCCCAGAACAATCGCACCTCCATAGCCAAGAAACTGGACGAGATCAGATGCGTGCAGCTTTCCTACCATAGCCTCACGAAAGAGCGTCAAGTGCCCAAGAATCACGGCGCTGGCCACGGAGAGAACCATGGCTACGCCATATTCCATCATCCATTTCCGTGCTTTCATGCTGGACCTCCTCTCAACTTCTCAAGACGGCAGTTGAGCCAACATTAAGCATAGCACCGGCGGATTTACGTATACCGATCAATGGGTTAGTGATTCAGCCATTGGCGAGATACGAGCGGACTTCCTGCACGTAGGTTTTGAACGGATCGCCCATGGGAAACGCTTCCCGGCCGCGCACCTGAAAAATCGACCAATTGATGACATAGGCGGGGAAAAACCGCTCATCTTTCTTGGTCTGGTCGGATTCCTCCGCCGGACCGCAGGCCAGTAAATGCTTGACGAGTTCGCCCCGTCCGAAGGCTCGTGTATTGCGTGGAGGATGCTCGGTCGCCAGGTCGACCGCCTTATCAGTCGTCAGCCGTGGCACGCGGCCTTCATCTACGAGGCCGTAGTACAGACCCTTCTCCGGATGGAGATTGTGGTACTCGAGGTCGAGACTCTTCAGCATCGGATCATGCCATTCGAGGTGTTGCGCCTCACGGAATGTCTCTAAGAGCCACAGTTTGGATGCCCAATCCACACGTCCGACTAGTTCACGATAATCGCCGCGAAGTTCGTTCAAAACGCGCTCCCATTGTGCGAGCACCCAGTCAGTTTCTTCGTCCTGACCGTGACAATGCGCCTGTGCCGCCGCCAGGAATTGCTCCTGCACATCGATGGCCGACAGCCGTTTCCCGGACTGCAGCTGGACCATCCATTGACGCTCCTGATCCTGTGAAATTTCCTGAAGACTTTCCACCGGCTCATCAATGTCCAATTCACCAGGCGCCTTGCCGTCTTCAATGAGCTGCAGCACCAGTCCCGTCGTTCCTAATTTCAGCGCGGTGGCATACTCGGCCATGTTCGAATCCCCAAGCAGGAGATGGATCCTCCGAAACTGATTGGGATCCGCCAGCGGCTCATCTCTCGTATTGACGATCGCGCGGTTCTGCTGCACCCACTCGAAGAAATCGTTCACGATATGATCCGCGCGCTGCGAAATCTGGAACGGCAGTTGTATAGGGGCACTACGTCCGATCGCCGCTCGAGGTACGATCAGCCGGTCCATCTGAATCCAGGCATCTTGAGGGCTGGCGGCTCCGACCCGTCCCGATCCCGTAAAAATCTGCCGGGTCACAAGGTGGGTCACCAGCGGGGCGAGCCCCCGCCGGCTGAACGGAAAGCGACGCGTCACCAGATAGTTTTCGTGCGAACCGAAGGTCGCATCCGTCTCATGATCCACGTTATTCCTGATGAGGGAAATCTGGTCGGCAAGCCCGAGATCCTGAACGGCCCGTTGAAGAATCATGTCTCCTGCGCGATCGCTCGCCACCACGTCGGTCAGCGAATGGCATTCCGGCGAGGCATATTCCAGGTGCCCCATGTCGAGATAGACACGCCCCGCATTCATCAGAAATCCGCCGTTTCCCGGCGGCTCGTCGTGCCCGCGATGATGCAGATCCAACACGCCCTGACGTTGTGCGTGAAAAATATGGTCGCGAATCTTGTGGGCAAACCAGGTCGGCGAATGGTCGGGCCGATCTTGATGCACCAGGAGACCGTATTCGGTCTCCAAGCCGAAAATCCGGTTCAGCATGGCATTAGGAAATTGAGGTTTGGATGTCCCTCGGCAAGAGCCGGCCCAGGTCGTCCGGCGTCAGGGCACGATATTTCGAAGATCCTGTCTGACTGCGATCCAGCACGGCGCACTCGATGGATTTTTCGGCGACCGTTTCACGGACATGGGCATACAGACTCGGGACATCGGTAGACGAAGGAGCCGCCGCCGCTTCGTCCCCACGCTCGGCCTCCCCTTCAATAGCCCGGCGTTGCAATCGGTCCCCCAAGGCCCAGGCCCGGAGCGCAGCGCCCACGGCCTGCTCCAAGGAGCGCCGCTCAGGTTCCTCACCGCGAAGAGATTTCAGCATCTCCTGCTCGATCCCTTTCGTCGCGGCGAGCACCGCACTATGACCTCCCTCTTCAAAGGTGCCGTCATAATTGATCGAGAGAAACGTCTCTTTCCCGGATTTTTGTCCAATCTCGGCCAAAAGGATCTTGACGATGAAGGGCGCCTTGAAGACCTCTTCGAACGCCTGTTTGATCACGGGGGCGATGCCGTATTTCACCATACGACTGCCCGTGACGTCCGACGGAGAACGGTTGAACCCCTCGACATGCGCCATTTCCAGAAGATTGAACCGCAATTTTTCCAGATCTGCCGGATGTCCCATTCCTCCCAACGCGAGACGGTCGTAGATTTCGTAGACTTTTGGCGTGCCCTTGCTCACGGTCAGCAGCACGATCCCCGTTTCATACGCCAATGCCACGACGGGGCTTCCCTGCTTGAACTGCTCATCAAGGTACTGTCGGCGATTGCCGACCGCTTCGACCCACTTATAGGGCTCTTCGTACATAATTACCCTCTTCGCCCGAACGCGTTAGCCTCGTCGAGACACGCTGGCCTCGAATGTGTGTTTGAGATCCGCTTCGGCAAGCGTCTTGATGCCCTTGGCCGTGATGAGCTTGACCACCGGATAAAGATTGGCTTCACGGTTGACACCCCCTGTCGCGCTGTCGAATTCGGCCGCGCTGGTCAGGAGACGCAGCGCCTGAACCGCCGATTGCTCTTCGGTCATCACACTGAGTGGCTGATCGCCCCACGTATTCACGTAATGGAGAATGCCTCGAATCGTGGGTGAGCCTGACCCCGACACCGCGTATTCTACGCCCTCGAACTCAGCGCCCAGAATGTCGTAAAAATAAATCTTGGCGCTTTCCTGTTCGAAGTCGTAGCCGGCGAAAATCGGGGCGACCGCGCCTGTGCCGGCCAATGCGGCGGCCACGTTCTCTTTCAGGAGCTTCGACACCGCCCGCAGCTTGCCCTCAAAACTCAGCTCTTGCAGCTGGGTTCTACGATAATACTTGAAGGAGTGTTCGAGGATACGCACCATCTCATAGGCCGTTGCCGGGACTCCGGCAATTGCCATGACGCTGTGCCGGTCGATCTCCAGAACTTTGTCGGTGCGATCGTACATCACCATGTTGCCGGCAGTCGCCCGACGATCACCTGCAACCAGGACCCCGTCGCGGTACTTGAATGCCAGAATCGTGGTCGCAGTCGTGACCTGCTGATCGTGGCTCCCCTCGGCGGCGACGCCGAATTGATAGCCCTGCGTCTTCAGCAGTTGAAAAAAATCCCCCTGCATTCCCATCATGTCACCTAGTGCGTCCTGGTTATTCCCCGGTTCGCTGCCGGTACCGTTCTGCCTGCTTCGGGTCGACCTTCCGCATCCGCTTCATAAGATTGTCCTGGTCCGGGGAGCCGCTTTCAGGACGTCGAGGTCCTCCGCCCTCCTCGTCGGGTGAAGGCGACTTGGGCATGGGATTGACCGGTCCTTCGCGTCGTTCCGGGAGCATGTGGAATCTCATATCGAAGTGTCCTTTCTTGTGTTCCAGACCGCAAGGGCATCTGCCGGCGACGCGGCGCTCTCCAACAAGGACGCGCACATCCGCACGTCGGACGGATCAAAGAGATCTCCCATCTCGAGCGTCAACGGTCTCCACCCTCCGGAGAACCGGATCCGCTCCCACTGCATCTGGCTGATCTGGTCGGAAAACCGCCGCACACAGAGTCCGCGAAGCCCTCCCCGGGTGTCTGGCGGACCGGCAGCGAGGGCCTGCTGGATGTCTTCCTCGGTCGTAAGGCGCCAGACCTTCCCCTCGGCCTCGAGACCGCGGTGAAGGCCACGCTCCGGATCGACATTATGATATTCCAGATCAAGGCTCGCCAACCAGGGATCGTCCCAGCCGATCTGTTCCTCCCGCACGAATGTTTCCAAAAGCCACTGTTTCGTCACCCAATCGAGCTTTCCCACCAACTCACCGCGGTCCTGCATCAACAGCCGCAATGTTGCGCTCCATTCCTGCAAGACCCAATCGGTCTCCGGATCCATACCGGACAACTCCCGCCGGGCCGCCTCGCAATAACACTCCTGGATCTCCAAGCCCGAAAGATGGCGCCGGTCCTTGAGCCTGACCGCGGCCTTCAAGTCGGCATCGCGTGAGATCTGTTTGATCGCTGCCACCGGTTGATCCAATTCCAGAAGCGGGGCTCGATCACGGGCGATCAATTCCAACACGAGCTGTGTCGTCCCCACTTTCAAGGCGGTGGCATACTCGCACATGTTTGCATCGCCAAGAATGAGATGGAGACGGCGATATTTCTTCCCGTCGGCGTGGGGCTCATCCCTGGTGTTGAGAATCGGCCGGTTGTGCATCGTATCGACACTCAACTCAGTTTCCATGAAATCGGCCCGCTGCGAGAGCTGATAGGTCCCCGGGACGAAACCGGATTCTTGCGCTTCGACGCCAACCTTTCCTGCTCCGGCAATCACCTGCCGGCTGGCGAGAAACGGCATGAGCCCGCTCACGAGTCGAGGAAACGGGATGGCGCGCGCCACGAGATAATTATCGTGGCACCCGTAGCTATGACCGTGAAAATCGGTGTTGTTCTTGTAGAGATGGACGACCGGGCTCCCTAAGTGGTCATTGCGGCGGCCGGCCGCCCGCTGCACGATGCGCTCCCCCGCCCGATCATGGGCCACCAATTGCTTGAGGGTCCGGCACTCCGGCGTCGAATATTCGGGATGGGTATGGTCGTTATAAAAGCGCGCGCCGTTCTGAAGCACCAGATCGCTTTTCATCTCATGAAATGAAAACGGACGGTGCGCATCGAGTCGGGCGAACTGGTTTTCCTCCTCATCCTGGGCCAATCCGGACACGCGAAAGCCCCGGGCGTCTTCATGGGGATCTTCGCCGCCATAATCCCAGCGCCGCTCGAACGGAGCCATGAGATACGCCCTGACAAGCTCCATGGACTCCACGACGGGATCGATTTCGTCCCGGTCCTGGCGCGCAATGCCGTATTCCGTTTCAATGCCAAACAGACGCATGAGAGCTTCGCATGCTAAATGATCTGGTGCACCAACCGTTCTTCGGTCTGCCGTCCCCGCCTGAACGATGAAATGCCAACGACCTGCTCCGGATGATGATCGAGCAATTTCAACCATTCTTCCGCGGCATCGTCCGGCGGCAAGACTTCACCTTCACGGAATTCTTCCGTCACCCCCTCGAAGAGGTCCTGCCCAAGGAGTCCCGCCGGCTTCCCGCTCTGTATCGTTCGGTCAATGGCCTTTTCCTTTGCGCGTTGAACGATCGAAGCGAGAATCGCGCCGCTGACCAGATCGCCCCGATAGAGGACTTTCTGCTGGCCGCTTCGAAGCCGGATCGACAGCAACCGGTTCTCATCGGTCTTCCGGAAGACGCGGTCGATCACCTCTTGGGCCAACGATGCCATCGCCTGCCTCTGATCTCCCCCGAATTCTGACAGCATGGACGGGTCGAGCGGCAGGTCGTCGGACAGATAGACCTTCAAGATCTCGCTCGAGGCTTCGCGGTTCGGGCGGGCGACCTTGATCTTTCGATCGATCCGGCCAGGCCTCAGCACCGCCGGGTCGATCAGATCCGGCCGGTTGGAGGCGAGGATGATCACGACGTCCCGCAGCGACTCGATCCCGTCCATTTCGCTGCAAAACATCGGGACCAGCGTATTGGAAATGTTGAACGAGCGCATGGCCCGCCTGGTGCCGAGGATCGACTCGGCCTCATCGATAAAGATGAACGGTAGCGCGCCGTCCTGGCGTCTGGCCTTCGCCTGCGCAAAGAGGTCGCGCACCATCCGTTCGGATTCTCCCAGCCACATATTCAAAATCTCCGGCCCCTTCACGTGGAGAAAGGCGCCGCCGGTGATCGGCGCACGGCCGTCGCCTTTCTTCCCGCTATCCGGACCTGATTCGCTCACGAGTTTCGAGAGACTCGAGGCCGCCGCCTGGCCGATGAGGGTTTTTCCACAACCCGGCGGTCCATAGAGGAGAAAGCCCTTGGGTTGGGAAAACTTGAACTGCTGAAACGTCGTGGCATGCAGCAGCGGATACTCGATCGCCTTGCGAATGGCCGCGATGGCTTCCGCCTGTCCGCCGATCTGGTCCCATGTCACTTTCGGAACCTCGTCGAGGACGTGCTTGCTCGCCTGACGGTCGGCAAGCTTTTCAAGAGCGATCCGTTGGGTGGGATCGATACGGACTTCATCGCCCGGCTTGAGCTCCGTGCCGACGAGGTCGCTAGATCGCCGCAGAATCAGGGACTGGCGGTTCATCTCCTGGTCGAACCGCAACCGGCCGTCGGCCATCGCTTCGGTCAGCTTCAAAATGGGCCCGTTCCGGTCGTAACCCAGGGTCTTGATGACCGCATAGGCCTCGTTCACGAGAATCTGAGTCCCGATCTTGAGATCTTCTCGCGTCACGCGGGGATCGACATTGGCGTAGTATTCCGCGCCGCCGACCACGATATGCGCGAGTCCGTCACCCGGCACTTCCAACAACATGCCGATGCGATTGGCTGGCGCCGTCAGCTTGGCCACCACGTCGCTCACCTTCTTGAACTCGACTTCCCGCTGATGATTGGCGGCCTGCGAGAGCATCACCGCATGGCGCAGCTTGTAGAGGAGCTTTTGCCGGGGGTCCGATTCGGGAAATAGTGCCAGGCACTGCTCAAGAAGTTCGAGCGGGTCGGAACCGGTCTTGTTCGCGGATTCGTCGCTTTTGGGTTTCGGTTCTTGAGGGGAGTCGGGAATACGGCGGTCGCTCATTGATGGTCCTCCACACGGCACGAATGGATGATCCTACCATAGGGGCCTTGCGGATTACCTCTGTGACAGCGGCAGGTTTAGCGAAGATCTCAAGCGAAGATCTAATTCACTGCCTGGAGCGTCACCGCGAGCTTTTCCCGTCGATTCCCTCGTAGAATTTCAAGGGTCACTTGATCGCCAACCTTGTGATGTTCCAGCACGTCCATCAGCTCATCAATGGTGGTGACCGACTTACCGTCTACGGCCACGACGATATCACCCAGCTCGATTCGTCCTGAGGCCGTTTCCCGTGCACCCTTGAGGCCGGCCCGTTCGGCAGCCCCGCCATGGGAGACTTTGCCGATGACCAACCCCTTGATGCCCCAGCGTCTGGCCATGGCATCCGGAACGAGCGACACGCCGAGCCCCGGACGGATGAGTTTGCCATGCTTGATCAGCTCGGGGACGATGCGGTTTACCGTATCGACCGGCACCGCGAACCCGATCCCTGCGTATGCTCCGCTCGGGCTGATGATCTGAGTATTCACACCGATCAACCGCCCAGCGCTGTCCAGCAGCGGGCCGCCGGAATTCCCGGGATTGATCGCGGCATCGGTCTGGACGACACCTTCGATCGTCCGATTCGACATCGACTTGATCGTCCGCCCAAGGGCGCTCACGACGCCGGTGGTAAGGGTATGGTCCAGCCCAAACGGATTGCCGATGGCCAGGACCTTTTGGCCCACTCGCAAATCTTGTGAGCTGCCGACCGCCAAGGGTTCCAGCGTCGCGTCTGGCGCTTGAATCTGCAGCACGGCCAAGTCGTGGTCCGGATCCGCTCCCACCACCTTGGCTTGGTGCTCGGTGCGGTCTGCCAAGGTCACCTTGATGGCATTCGCGCCGTAGATCACATGAAAATTCGTGACGATGTGCCCCTGCTTGTTCCAGAGGAAGCCGGACCCTGATCCTTGCGGAATCTCCAAGATATCGAAGGACCAGAAATCGCGCTGGATGGCAGTGTTAGCAATGAACACCACCGATTTGGTGGCCCGTTCAAACACGGCCATGGTGGCGCGTTCATCCGCCCCGAGTTCGACCGGCGCCGGTGTCACGGGTCTGGGCTTGACCTCGACGCCGTCATACCCGGGCCCCAAGGGCTTTCCCCATTCGGCCGTGGCTGGGCCGATCGAAAGCGCCGACCCCAGCAGTGTTCCCAGCACGGCTGACAGCACCGCCATGATGGTCCCGGACATGAAGGATCTATTCTCCGAGGATTTGAATGACAAGGTCCCGGCTTCGGGCGCGCGTGTCAAAATCGATCAGGACGATCTGCTGCCAGGTGCCCAACAACAACGATCTGTCGGCAAAAGGCACGGTGATCGACGGCCCCTGCAGCTGGCCCCTCAAGTGACTATGGCCGTTATCTTCGCCAGGATTTTTCTGATTGTGCTGCCAGGAGGGATCCGCCGGGACCGTCCGGTCCCAAAACGTTTTGGTATCGGCCCTGATGCCCGGCTCATCTTCGATGATCATGATGGAGGCCGTCGTATGCTTGACGAAGATCGTCACGATCCCGGCCGAGGCCTTCGTGCGCGCCAACGCCTCCTGTACGAGCGTCGTCACATTTTCAATCTGCGTGCCGCCCCGCATCTCGACGCGAAGGGGAACCGTGGTGACCGCCATGCTCATCGCCCCACCCGACGAAGAAACCGACGCTCTTGAACCGTGAGACCGCTGCCTCGAGCCTCGGCGATGATGCCGTCGAACCGGCCGGCAGCCGCCAACTGCTTCAACGCCCTGATCACTCTCGCCCCGAGAATGCCTTCCCGCTCGAGTGTGTCCAGATAGGCAAACGCTTCGGCGATCGTTTCCTTCGTTCGCACATAGTAGTCGCGCCCTCGCCGCTGGTTGCTGTAGGCTTCAAACTGCTCACAGGCGACCAGGACCTCGGCCAATTCCTTCACCCATGGCCGAACTCCGGCGAGCTTTTCAGGATAGTAATAGTACAGCATGACCGCCTGCATCCAGGACTCCCATCGCACGCCCATTCGTCTGATCGACGCACGCACGGCCCGTAACCGCCTCGCCAAACGGCGCGCATAGCCGAGCCGCATTTCGACCTGCTCTTTCGCCCAGGAGGTCATGGGAATGCCGTCGGCCGCGAGCGCCTGACGGTACCGCGCAATGAACGCCTCGGTCTCGCGCCCGTACGGGGTCTCGGGGTGGACGGCCCGCCATTCCCGCGGTCTCGTCGGAATGCCGTGGGCCTTCGCCCAAGACCAGATCTTCCCGAAGAGGGGACGATCGAGACCGGCCCGGCCGAGGTCGTGCAAGAGACAAGCAATTTGATACTGGCGGACCCGCTCCGGCTCATGCCCCAAGGCAGAGGCCACGGCCGCGCACATGCGGGCGGTCCTGACTGCGTGAGCGCGGTCGTAGCCGCGGATGACCCGTCCTTGTCGAAGCGGATGAGACACATCGTAGAGACGCATGAGGCGGGAGACGAGAGCCCGTGGAATCATGAGGGGAGCGCCGGAATCCGCAGCTGGTCTCATAGCGTGATCTGCGACCGTGAGAATATCCGTCGACGAAAGACAGTGTCAAGGCGAGAACGGCGAGAATGCTCGATCCACCTCTCGATCTTTGTTATGCTCCGGTTGTCGTGACCCCGTACATGACCGGATCGCAAGCCATCATGCCGAGACCTTCACGTGTCACTGGCCGGTTGTTGGTCGGAGCGCTGCTCCTGGCCGAGCTGATACCCGGCACCCTGTTCGCCTCACCGCTCGATCAGCTGTCGGATTTGAGCGGCAAGGTCAGCGTCACCGTCACGTTGATTGGTCGCGACAACTTCAACAGCGAATACCGCTATGATCTCACGGTCCGCAACCGGTCCGGCGATCCGTTTATTGCCGATTCCCTGATCGTCGTCCTCGACAAAATCACCAACCTCGCCGGCGAAGAGCGCGAGCCGTTGAAGAGCGAACCGCTCCTCCATCGGTTCGAGGTGGTCGGGCAGGATGGAGAAACCGAGGACGGCAAGCCGTTTTTCAGGGTGCCCATCGGCGCGAATTCGGACCTTGCCCCGTTAACCGACAGTCTCCCGTTCCCCGTTCGGATCCGGAACAAGGACTATGTCTCCGTGTTCACTCCGTCCTTTCGGGTGTATGGGAAAAAGCGGCCGCCCGCTGAGCCCAAAATCTCCAACATTCAGCCGCAGTCCAATTCCACCGCTCCGGACCGGACCGATCGGCTGATCCAACTGCTGCTGAAGAAGGGCATCATCACGGAAGAAGAACGGAAAGCGATCCAGCCATGAGCGATCCTTCGTGCAATGCCTGTTCGGGCACCTGGCCGAGTTCGGACCACTTCATCGCAGATCTGGGATTGTCGATGGCCTATCTCCACGAGGATCAGTTTTTTCCCGGCTGGACCGTCCTCGTCTTCAAGCGTCATGCGACGGAGCTGTTTCATCTGGCACCGACCGAGCGCATCCAGCTCATGGAGGAGGTCAGCCGTCTCGCCAAAGTGCTGACCGAAACGTTCGACGCCAGGAAAATGAACTATGGCCTGCTGGGCAACCAGACGCCGCACATCCACTGGCACCTGATCCCACGCCTTGCCAGCGATCCCGCCCCGCTTGAACCGGTCTGGCGCATTCCGCACGATCGTCTGGCGCTCTCGGCGGACCAGGTCCAGACCACCATAGCGCGTATCAAGCAACGATTATGACGGGTGATATAATGTCGGCCACTCGGGTAACGGGGGGTCAACAGGGCCGATGCTCCGTCGATTGCTGCTGATCGCCGTGTTCAGTCTCTGCGGCGGTGCCAGATCATTCGCTCAAGCTCCGGATTCTCCGGCGCCGCAAGTCCCGCTTGAAAGTCCTCCGCCTCCGCCTGAGGCCCTCGGTGAAGAGCACTCGTCGCCGGCGCCTGCCTCGCTGGAACAACTCGACGCCGTCATGGCGCTCGGTGAGTCGCGCGGCGCCGTCCGTCTCGCCCCCGACGATGCGGGCCACCGGCTTCAACTCGCCCATGCGCTCTACCGCATCGGAGACATCGATGCCGCCATGGAAGAATGCCGCCTCGCCATCAAGTTACAGCCCGACGACGCCAAGGCGCATGTACAGCTGGGCATCCTCCTCATCGCCAAGCAGGACTGGCGCGCCGCTGCCTCCGTCCTGCAGGAAGCCATCAGGCTCGATCCGGGCATGGCCGATGCGCATTACAGTCTTGGAAGCGTCCACTATTCACTGGGACACCTGAAGGCAGCCGTGCAGTCGTATCGCCAAGCGTTGGCGTTGCAGCCCTATTTTCCCGACGCGCGGTATCGCCTGGCCCTCTTACTGAAACTGTCGAAACGAGAAGGGGAAGCGGCTCAATTCATGGAGGAGGCGGCGTTGGGGGGAGTCCCACAAGCCCAGTTTTTTCTCGGCAACGCATATAAGAGCGGACAGGGCGTCGAGAAAGATCTGGGGAAAGCGGTATTCTGGTGGGCCAAGGCCGCCGAATACGGCAATCAACCGTCCGCCGACCTCCTCGGCAAACTCAGGCGGCAAGCCCTGGCACCCGATCAGCCCGAACGAAAGCGCAAGGAAGCTTACGACGCCTTTGTCGCCTACCGCCGCCAGCTCTGGGAAGAGTTTCGCGAGTACAGCCCGGCGGACGACAGAGAGACGATCGGCACAAGACTGCTCAACGAACATCGGACCGACGCCGCCGTGGCCACGCTGCTCAGGGAGGGTTACGCGCTGAGCGAGGTGGCGCAGAGCGAGTTGGCCCGGTTGTATGAAACGGGGTGGGACAACATCCTGCCGCGGCACGAGAGAAAGATCTTGGCCTGTTTTGAGCTCACGGCGGCAGACGGCTTTCTCCCAGCCAAACGGACGCTGGCTCGTATCTATGGAAAAGGAATCGGCGTCCAACAGGATCTTCCCAGGGCCAAGACGCTCCTCAAGGGTCTGCCGAAACAAGAGGCGAACGAACTTTTAGCCGAGATCGGCTCTCGCTGACACATGGTTATCAGCATGTCCTGGTCAAGATTCTGGCGACTGTTCATCACGAATCCCCTCTGGCAAGCGCTGGCGATGGGACTGTTGGCCTCCTTACTCGCCAAGGGACTTTGGGTTGCAGCACCTGTCACGTTTGCGGCATTCGACTGGACCTTCTATGACACGTGGCTTCGGCTTCGAGCTCCAATTGCGACCAGCGAGCTCCTGGTCACTGTTGTCCGTGATCCGGAGAGTGAGGAGCGTTTTGGGCCCACGCTGGATCGGACGGTCCTGGCCCAAGTGGTCACTGCGGTTCACGAGGCCGGAGCCGTCGCAATCGGGATCGACCATCGACTTGATCATGCCAGTCCTGCGTCGCTCGGCGGAGCCGCAAGCGACACGCTATTCCTCGAAGCGTTGCAGGCCGCTGCGCCGGTTGTGCTCGTTCACGATTCTGAAACGGCCCTTCAGACCGGCGCGGCCATCCAGGCACACCTCCAAGTCTCCGTCCAGCCCGACCGTGTGACGAGACGCATCCCGATTGTAAGTGTCATCGAAGGACAGGAGGTGCCGGCGTTCGGAGCCCTTCTCTACGATCGGTATCGGCGGCAGCAGCCGCTCCCCCCGGTACAGCCGCTGATTTCCGGTCGCACGTCGGAAGAACCCTTCAATCCTGTCGGTGATGGGTCACTGTCGGCACTACCGACGACGACGTTATCGGTCATCTGGGAGGCCATCCACCATCATGACCGGCGGCAGCTCGAAGAGCGGTTCAGCGGGAAAGTGGTCGTAATTCTACCCAATCACCTCGGCCCCGGTCCCTGGCTGCTTCCAACGGGACAGTCCGTCACGAGCATGGTGCCCCATCTGCATCTGCTCAACGGCTTGCTGACTGGAAACCGGATCGGCGTCGCCGGCCCATGGAGCGCGTTCGGATTGACGCTCCTGTTGGCCTCCTGCATCGCGTGGGGATTGTTACGCTTCGAAGGCTCTGGCGGGCTCGTCTTTGCCGCCACCGCTCTACTGGGCTACCTTGCGATTACCGCGGCCGTCTTGTGGAGCGTCCACTTCGTGCTGCCCCTGGCGTTACCGGTGACAGCCGCAGGCATCGTCATCATCGGCACCATCGCTTGGACCCATCTCACGGCCGGGCCGCGCATGATGCTGTTGGAACAGGACATGCTGCGCGTGCAACAGGACGCCGCCGCCATACGGGAAGCGCTCACCCTGCGTGAAAATCGTGCTGAAGCGCTGGAAGAGGATTTGGAGGCGGCGAGAGCGGCAGTGACGCAGTCGGCAGCGCAACGGGAGGCGTTGACCCGGGACACGGTCTTGTTGCAGGTGCAGATGACCGAAGCCCGCGCCCAGGAGCAGGCGGCACGCCAGCAACTGGAAATGGTGGAGCGGCAACTGGCCGACCTCCGTGTCGCCGGTTCGGATTCCAGGACGCTCGTAGATACAGAATTGGAGCGGCTTCGTGAAGAATGTCGTGCACTGGGGATCACCACACAGCATCCTCTCATGCTCAGTATGTTCCGTGACTTGAAGAAGGCCGCGGCCTCGCCCTTGACCGTGCTGCTCTTAGGTGAGCCCGGCACGGGAAAAGAGTTGTTTGCCCGTGCCGCGCACCGGCTCAGTCCGCGAACGGCCCAGGCCTTCGTCGCGGTGAACATGGCGGCCATTTCACCCGAGCTGTTTGAAAGCGAATTGTTCGGCCATGTGAAGGGAAGTTTCACCGGAGCGATGGCCGACCGTCGGGGCTACTTCGAGCTCGCCAATCGCGGGACCATCTTTCTCGATGAGATCGGCGATTTGCGACTGGATCACCAGAGCAAACTGCTTCGGGTGCTCCAGGAGAAGTCTTTTTACCGCGTCGGCGCCACGGCGCCGACGGCCGTCGATGTTCGCATCGTTGCTGCGACCAACCGCGATCTCCAGCGGGGCGTGTCGGAAGGATGGTTTCGCGAGGATCTGTATTTCAGACTGAAAGGATTCGTGTTCCGGCTTCCGCCGTTGCGTGAACGGACCGGCGACATGGCAGCGGTCGCCGAGTCCGTCCTTGCCGACATTGCGCAGCGCATGGGCAGACCGTGCCCTCGCCTGTCCAACGATGCCTTGCGGCTGCTGACCGCCTACCAGTGGCCGGGGAACGTGAGGGAACTCCGCAATGTGTTGGAGCGAGCGGTCGCGCTGACGGACGGATCCATACTTTCGCGTGATGCCTTTTCACTCGATGACACGTTCGGATGCGGGGACACCGAACGATCGGTAGCCTCGCTTCCTGATGCGGCCGGTGACAGGGCCGTCTTGGAGTGTCTGCGACGACATGGCTTTGACATGCAGGCCACGGCCAATATCCTCGGGTGGGACCGCAGCACCGTGACCCAGCGTCTCAAGGGCTTGTGTTTCCAAGCGCTGATAGAGAGTCACGGCGACCTGGCGAAAGCGGCACTGGCGATTGCCGGGGATGCTTCACAGGTCAGAACAGTCGAGCTCAAACTCAACGAGTACTACCACCACCTCTTGCACGTGATCGAGCCGTTCAGATCCGTGAACGAAGCCGTCGCCGAGTGCAAGCGCCGCTTCAAAAACCTTCCCGAACGGCATTTTGTTTCAGTGGACCTCCTGATCCGGCAACATTTGCCATCATCCGATGGAGTATTGGAACTGGAGTAGGTGCCTTACAGACGTCTTTCATCTAATGCTGACTTATTAGGGCGTTTGAGCCGGTAGCCCACGCCTCGCAAGGTGGCCACAGGATGGGGCAATTTGGTTCGCTTTCCCTTCACCTGCTGACTATCACCCAGCATCAAATCCCTAGGTTTTCTAGACGGTTCGCCCGGCCATGGCCAGGCATGTCAATTGCCAGTGCTCCCCTTGATGTTTTTGCCGTCAAATCGAGAAACAAAGGAATTGACTCTTACCAAGCTCTCGCTGGCCCTGACGGGTACGGCCATAGCTCTGCTGCTATGGTCGACGGGGAACATTGCCTGGTCTGCCCTTCAACGACAGGAGTTTTTCCGACTCATAGAGGCCAGCCTCTTCGCAACGCTCGCCGGTTTCCTGGTCTACGGAAACCTCTGTTACCAGGTGGCCCGACTCGGCCGGTTGCAGCGCTTTGAGGCTCACAGAGCATCCCGTGCAGCTGACGACATGGCTTCGTGCTTTGGAGCAGACACGCCGGGGTTGACCATTCTGGTGCCGTCATACCGTGAGGAAATCTCGGTCATCCGGCAAACGCTCTTGTCCGCTGCACTTCAAGAGTATCCCCATAAGCGAGTGGTTCTCCTCCTGGACGATCCACCTGCCCCGAAGACCAGACAAGACCAACAAGCGCTCTGGGCGGCTCGCGGTTTGCCGTTTGACCTGTATGCCCTTCTTGCTTCTCCGTACCGTTATGTGACGGCAGCGGAGTCAGCATTCCAATCCCGGAACGCACAAAGCATCGGAGAACTGAAAGAGGAATGTGTGCGGCTCGCCGAGTGTTTTCGGTGGACGGCGGAGTGGTTTGAGAATCAAGCAAAACTGACCCCCATCGACTCTCACACGGATGCCTGGTTCGTTGAGCACATCCTCACGCAACCGGCCAACACGTGCCGGGAGCAGGCTTCTCAGTGGAACATGCGGAAAGCCCGCGTCTCAGACATGCAGGTGGAGCGCCTCCGTCACGACATGGAGCGTGCCTATATCCAGCTCGCCGCGCGCTTCCACGCTGAATTCGACGTCTTCGAGCGAAAACAGTACTGCAATCTCTCCCACGAGCCCAATAAGGCCATGAACCTGAACAGTTTCCTTTGCCTGATGGGAACACGCGTCAAACCGGTACTTCGCAAAAGCGGTCTGCACCTTGAAGAGACCTCCAATCCAACAGGCAGCCGCCTGATCCCCGATAGTCCGTATGTCATCACGCTTGATGCAGACAGCCTGCTGTTGCCCTGCTATGCCAGCACCTTAATCCGGCTGATGGAACAACCCGAACATGCGCGGATCGCCGTCGCCCAAACGCCGTACAGCGCATTTCCCAACGCTCCCGGCATCCTCGAACGGACCGCCGGCGCGACGACGGATATTCAATACCTCGTTCATCAGGGATTCACCCGCTTTGGTGCGACCTATTGGGTGGGAGCCAATGCCCTCTTGCGGAAATCCGCTTTGGAAGACATTTGCACGGAGGAGCGCGAGGGCGTGAAGATCGTCCGACGCTACATTCAGGACCGTACCGTCATCGAGGACACGGAATCGACCGTCGATCTCTTGGCCAAAGGATGGTCGTTGTATAACCATCCTGAACGGCTGGCCTACAGCGCCACGCCTCCCGACTTTGGTTCGCTCGTGATCCAACGCGCACGGTGGGCGAACGGCGGTTTGATCATCTTCCCGAAACTGCTGTCGTTTTTGGGCAAGGCGCCGAGACGGCCCATGACCGTCGTGCAGGCATTCCTGCAGACCCACTATTTGACTTCCCTGGCCTTCGCGCCTTTGAGCGTGCTGCTTCTGCTGATCCTTCCGTTCTCCTCCGATCTCATGTCCATCTGGATGCCATTGGCCGCGTTTCCGTATTTCGCGCTCTATGCCCGTGACCTGGCGTTCATGGGCTATCGGCCATTCCGGGATCTGCTCCGTGTTTATGCACTGAATCTGCTCCTTATTCCTGTCCATTTGACGGGAGCCCTCACTTCAGTGCAACAAGCCATCACGGGGGCCAAGATCCCGTTTCGCCGAACACCGAAGATTTCCGGTCGGACACGAACGTCCGGATTGGATTTGATGCTGCAGCTTGTCATCGTGGCCATGAGTGCCGCGCTGGGCCTCTATTATGCCTCGCGGACGCAATGGATTTCGGGAGTCTTTGCCCTAGGCAACGCGGCCTTGCTCCTTTACGGTCTCAAGCTGTTCATCGGGTTCGCCGAACTTAAACAGGATCTCTTATTTACTGCAAAGGAAGCGGTGGGTGATCAGGCATTCAGCCGCACGAAGGCCCAATTATGCAGGTGGGTTGCGACATGGTCGGGCTTCCGGCTGCCGGCAGCTCTTCCCATCTTGCGCGTTCGCAGAGTACCGCTACAAGCAGTCACGGGCATCCTCATCGCCCTAGAAGTCTTAACGCCCGCCCTGGCCGCAGGAACAACTCCGCCCCCGAAGGAGCAGGAATCCCTGGACGGAATGGAAATAGCCATTACAGTTGATGATCTCCCGGCCCATGGCGAGATTCCGCCGGACATGAATCGTCGGGATATTGGCACAGGCGTGATGAGAGCGTTAGAGTCCGTCCATACACCTCCTGTGTATGGATTCAGCAATGCTCAACAACTCACTTGGGCTCCTGATAGCCTCGAAGTATTAACGGATTGGCTTAGATCGGGGCATCTTCTTGGGAACCACACATTCAGCCATGTGGATCTGGCCCGGTCCACGGCAGAGGCGTACATCGCTGACATCGTCGCAATGGACGGGCTCTTGACCCATCTTTCACCTACAGCCTCACCGGTCAAAGTATTCCGCTATCCCTATATGAGTGAAGGCGACACGTTGGAGAAACGGGACCGGGTCCGGACGTTTCTTGGGAACAATGGCTATCAGGTGGCTCAGGTCACAGTCCATTATTTCGACTGGGTATGGAATAGCGCGTATGTGAGGTGTCACGCTAGGCATGATGCAGCAAGCATGCAGTGGTTGCGGCAGCATGTCATCGCGGCAGCCAGACGAGAGGTGCGTCAGGCGCAGGATATGGCGAAGCTTCTCACCGGACGTAATGTTCGCCACATATTGCTCTTGCATATGAGTGCGTTCAATTCGCTGACATTAGCTGAGGTGCTCGCTGCTCTCCAAGCAGATGGGGTGAAGTTCATCGACCTGCCAACCGCCATGAAGGATCCTATCTATCGTCGCAATCCTGGGCTCTCCCTATCGGGGAGTGCGACCTTGTTAGAACAGCTCCTTCGGGCGACGAACCCATACGGGGAACAGGTTAAAGAAATCGAAGCCATGTGTAAGCCCAGCGTCGTTAATTACTAGCGGACGCGGTTCAGGCGGACTGCAGCGACGCAACCCCTCGACGATGATGCTCATCACCGAAACGCCGATCGGGCGGATTTCCGCAACACCGGCGGAGAACTCAATTGCTTCCGTTCAAGTCGAACATTCATGCCGATTTGATGTCCTGCGAGTCGTTGCCTGTCTTGCCGTGATTCTCCTGCATTTAGCGGCAACTATCGTGAGAGACCATGAGTTCGTTGGAACACTTCACTGGCACGTATCCAACGCCATCAACGCCGCTACCAGCTGGTGTGTGCCGATGTTCGTTATGCTGAGCGGCGCACTGCTGCTGAATCCGAGCAAGCACAAGAGTTTCCGAGACTTCTGGGCCAAACGGATGAACCGTCTCCTGCCCGCTCTCATCGCATGGTCGGCCATCTACTTTGTATGGCGCACCCTTTATTGGCACGAACCAGTCTCGCTCTCGGTCATAGCCCATGATGTCTCCGTCGGGCAGCCGTACATCCACTTATATTTCTTATTTCTCATTGCCGGTCTCTACCTTGTCACGCCTTTTCTCGCCAAGGCCGTCACCGTATTCAGTCAAGCTCAATTGCGAAATTTGACTCTCATCATCGCGGGGCTGGCCCTGACAGACAGCTTGCCCGGCCTTGCGAGCGTCTCTGCTGGCAGTGCATTGACGATGTTCGTTCCATACTTAGCGTATTACATCGCTGGCTGGTACTGCGCGAAGGTGTCACTTGAGCAGAGTCCGGTCTTCCTATGGATCACAGCTGGTGCAGCGGGTATCACGACTATTGTTACGGCGTTGTTAGTATCGTCACTCGGAATCGACGATCGCCGGTCGTTCTACTTCTATGGCAGTTTCAGCCCAACCGTCATGATGATGGCGATTGGCCTCTTCCTGTTTATTATGCACACGCGGATTCCACCCTGGCTCGGATCTGCTGTCCAGCGACTCGCTCCGTTAACACTTGGCGCCTATGTCGTACATCCCATCGTCGTCGAACTCCTGCGCTACGGCTATTTCGTATGGAGCCCAAGCCTCCTTCTTCCGCCATACTATATCCCGTTAACGTTCCTCCTCACCTGCGCGCTTGCGTTTCCTCTTATCGCACTGATGCAGCGAGTGCCCGGCCTGAAACGGATCGTGTAGATCTCGGACGGACGGCCCCCTACAACGTCTGAGACCGTCTCAAGACGTTCGTGAGGTGTCTAGCAGCGACTGAAACATGATCACGGCGTCCTGATAGGTGCCGTCGCTCTTCCGCACCGCGCCGGGGAGCACCGCCAATTCTCTGAAGCCCAGTCGTTCCCAGAGACGGCGCGCCCAGACATTTTCCGAAAAGACGAGGTTGAAGATCACGCTCCGGTAGCCCAATTGCCGCGCATACTCCAACATCGTGGCGCCCAAAAGCCAGCCCAGCCCCTGCTTGCGCCACTCGGGTGCGACGATAAAGCCGGCGTTCGCCACCTGCCTGGCCCGCCCCGGCCAGTTCGGCTTCAGATAGAAGGCCCCGGCCATCGCCGCTGCCCCCTCACGATTGGGAACGTAGGCGGCAACCGTTGTCTTGCCGCGGAACCAATAGTCCAGGAAATCGTCCTGATCCGGAAACCTGTCATGAGGATACGACGTCCCTTCGTCGACAATAATGCGGTACAGCGCTCGTAACGGTTCGATGTCGCGCTCCCCGGCCAACAATAACTGCACCGGCGAGCCATCCTTGAGCTTCGCCTGAATAGGAAAAGTGAGACTCACGTGATGGACTCCCGCTCACCGCAACAATCTTCGCAAGCAGTCTATAGCGAGAGTCCTGCCATATCCAGTTCCCCTGCGTGATGCGGGGATAGCCCCGCATCACGTGATGGGGACATTGTCCCCGCGCCGCTTACTGACGTCTCTTCCTCTCCGAACCCCTCAACTTTCCTGGTCTTCTTGTCGGATAGCGCTCTGGGTTTCACGGGCACTCTGGTTGCTCAAGCATCCGGCCAAATGAAGGGCCGGAGCAGGGACGGAAAGGAGGTGAAAACCAGCAACCCGTCCCGGCGGCTCAATCCGAATACCCATTGACCGTTCACCATTGAGCAAACCGACAAGGAGGATTCCATGCAGAAAGGTCCATCACAGATCACATCCGGAAATATCACGCCCAGCATCTCAGGGCCCAGGAAAGATAAAGACGTGTTGGTGGTGTCCGGGCTCGTTGTGGGCCTGGCCGCCGTGATCGGGGCCGTTTGGTATTACTCGTCGACCGAACAAATTAACAGCCACGTGCCACTGAACGGTTCGCAAGTCACCGAGGTGCTGAAGAACACGCAACCGGTGATCACACCGGCTGCGGTTTCACGGTCCAAGGTGGAAGAGACTGTGGCAGCCGGCGTGAAGTCTGGCATCGTCCACACCGATCTCTACTTCGAGGTCGGCCGCAAAGGTTTGACCGATCAAGCCAGAACGCTGATCCAGGAGCATGCCTCGCTGCTCAAGAAGGACGCGGATCTCGGCGTCCTGATTCAGGGCTACACGGATCAGCAGGGCTCAGCCACCTACAACATGAAGCTCGGTATGCAACGCGCAGAAACCGTGAAAACGGAATTGGTGAATGCCGGGGTTGCGGAGCATCAGATCAAGACCATCAGTCTCGGCAAAGACGGGGTGCTCTGCATCGATATGAGTGATGTCTGCCGCCAGATGAACCGCCGGGTGCATCTGGAAATTCGTCCGATCGGCGAAGAACACATGCGGATCCCGATCGTTGCCACAACGCCGGCACCAGATTCGACACAGGCCTCAAGCGATCCCGCCAAGAACGCTCAGGCCGATGGCTCGGTCATCGACAGCCTCGTGCCTTCCGCGAATGCCGCCGAAGGCGACAACGGCACCTTTGCTACCGAACCGGCCTCCGGCAGCTGAGACCACGGCAATGGATGCGTCTGCACGAGTCCTTTCGTGCAGACGCCGCTCATCCTGACCTTCACCTCCACATCATGAGGGCCTATGACAACGCTACACGAGGCAGCACAACGCAACGCAAAACCCACCAGACTAGTCCTTCTGCTCACGCTTCTGCTGGTCATCCTTTCATGGGTCGGTTCACTACCAGTGGCCCTCGCTTGTGGCGATCCACCGTCAAATGAGAGCGACCTGGCGGAGAGGGGCATGAGGCTCAAGGACGTGACGCAGGGGAGTCTGCTCTTCAAAACCCATGAAACAGGCCGTTTCACCCCTGCTCCTCTCTTGAAGACCGACGTCAAGATCTCTATCTCCGGCGTGATCGCGAGAACGACCGTCGCACAAGAATTCGTCAACCCGAGCCGACGCAAGAACGCTTGGGCGGAGGGCCTCTATGTCTTCCCACTTCCAGAGACCGCTGCCGTCGATCATCTGCGCATGAAGGTGGGCGAGCGAACAATCATCGGGGAAATCCGGGAGCGTGCCGAGGCCAAGAGAACGTATGAGCAGGCGAAGCAGGATGGCAAACGGGCGAGCCTCGTCGAACAGGAACGACCCAACGTGTTTACGGTCTCAGTCGCCAATATTGCTCCACTGGACCGGATCATCATCGAGATCGAGTACCAGGAAACGGTGCGCTACGATCAACAGGTGTATTCACTGCGTTTTCCGATGGTCGTGGGCCCTCGCTACATCCCGGGAACGCCGGTCATCATCGAAGGGGAGACGCAAGGCTCAGGCTGGGCTGCCAATACGGACCGCGTCCCCGACGCGTCGCGAATGACTCCGCCCGTCCAGCACCCCGGCCTTGGTTCCTTTAACCCGGTCACTCTCACGATCGATCTCGCCGCCGGCTTTCCTCTTGGGAAGATCGAATCGCCCTATCATGACATCCTGACGATCGCGGATCAGGACGGCAGGCGGCACATCACCCTCCGGCAGGATCGTGTCCCGGCCAACCGGGATTTTCAATTGACCTGGCAGCCTGCGGAAGGTCCTTCACCGAGCGCCATCGCGTATCTCCAGCAGCAGAGCGAGAGCAGCTACGGTTTCTTGATGGTCACCCCTCCTGCATCGAACGAGTCTGTGAGCACACCTCCGCGAGAAGCAATCTTCGTCATCGATACGTCCGGCTCGATGGCAGGGACATCGATTGAACAGGCCAAGGCGGCACTCGTGCTCGCGCTCGGCCGGCTCACTTCGCAAGACCGATTCAACGTCATCCAATTCAACAGCGCCACCCACCTCTTGTTCTCGGAGCCTCAGCCCGTAAGAACGGATACCCTTGGCAAGGCTGTCCGATACGTCGAGCGGCTCCATGCCGACGGCGGCACTGAAATTCTTCCCGCCTTGCAAATGGCGCTCAAGGGCAGCCCTCCGCCAAGTCATCTACGGCAAGTGATCTTTTTGACGGATGGCCAGGTCGGCAACGAGGATGAACTCTTCGCAGTGATTCGCACAGAGTTGGGGACGAGCCGGCTGTTTACGATCGGAATCGGCTCGGCACCGAACAGCCATTTCATGCGGAAAGCGGCGGAATTCGGACGAGGCACCTTTACGCACATCGGCAGCACCAGCGAGGTGAAGGCGCAGATGGATGCGATGTTTCGGAGGTTGGAGCGACCGGTGCTGACGGACATTCACATACAGGGCTTTGAGGCCACTGCAGAGCTGTTCCCATCGCGGATTCCCGACCTGTACGACGGCGAGCCTGTAGTCCTTGCCTTCAAAACATCCACGATTCCCTCAAGCATCACTCTGACCGGCACGTTCAATGCGAGGACCTGGACACAGACGGTCGATGTGGCGGGCGCTTCGCCTAGAGACGGCCTGTCGGTCTACTGGGCAAGACAGAAAATTGCGTCGCTGATGGATCAAAAAAGATCTGAAGGGACCGACGGGTCGTTCCGTCAATCGGTGCTCGACGTCGCGCTGGCCCATCACCTCGTCAGCCCGTACACGAGCCTCGTCGCCATTGATACGGAACCGATCAGACCGAGCGATGCGTCGCTGATGACCCATGCGATTAAGACCGATCTCCCCCAGGGTCAGGACTATCAAGCCATCTTTGGCTTGCCGAGGACCGCCACGAATGGCCCCTGGCATCTCCTGATCGGCCTGATCGCGCTGGCCGTTGCCTTCTGGCTCTGGCGTCCTCGAGACCGGTTCGCATGAGCCCGATTCAGACCACTCCCCGTCCCCTCGTCATGCTCACGGTCTTCTTCCTCGCCGTCGGGCTTTGGCAGACCGGGGAAGGATCGTGGATGTATGCGAAGGCCAGGCTCGCACAGATGCTGCTACAGCGAGCCTGGTCCCGGACGCTGACGGGAGAACGGCTGGTCAAACCCTGGCCTTGGGCCGATACCTATCCGGTCGCAAAGCTGACCGTGCCTTCACTGCAGATCGATCTGATCGTGTTGAACGGCGCCTATGGCCGCACGCTGGCGTTTGGTCCCGGCTATTCGGAATCGAGCGCATTCCCAGGATCGCCAGGGACGACGATCTTGACCGGTCATCGTGACACCCATTTTTACTTTTTGAAGCGGCTGAAGCGGCAGGATGAGATCCTGATCGAAACAGATCAACGAACGTCGCAACGATATCTCGTGCAGAGCAGCCAGGTCGTCGATGCGCGGACCGCGTCGATCCGTCTCATGGAGGGGGAGGATCAGCTGGTCCTGGTCACCTGCTATCCGTTCGACAGCATCCTCACAGGCGGTCCCTTGCGGTATCTGGTTACAGCAATTCGCGTTCCGTCGGCTCTCCCTCGCTCCAGCGATACGCCAGTTGGTAGAGAATCGGGAGCACGAGGAGAATTAACACCGCCGACGTGAGCATCCCGCCGACGACGACGCGCGCCAACGGCTGTTGAGATTGAGCCCCGATACCCGTCGCAATCGCCGCAGGAATCAGGCCGATGGCGGCCGCCAGCGACGTCATCAACACGGGCCGCATGCGGACTTCGGCGCTCTTCAAAATTGCCGTGCGGATGTCCTGTCCTTCGAGAAGGAGGTCCCGGATGCGGCTCACGAGAATGAGGGCGCCTTGCACGGCCACGCCAAAAAGGGAAATGAAGCCGACGGCGGCCGAGATGCTGAAATGCGTATGCGTGAGCGCCAGGGCCAACACGCCCCCGACCAGCGCGAACGGCACGGCAATCAGCACGAGCAGCGCATCGCGCATCGAATTGAGGACGAAGTAGACGAGAAAGAGAATCAGCAGCAGCGTCACGGGCACGATGGCGGCCAGACGGCTCTTTTCATCCTGCAATTGATCATATTCTCCGTGCCATTCGATGCGATAGCCTTCTGGCAACGACACGTGCTCCGCCAACAGGTCCTGGGCCTCTTTGACGGTGCCCTCGAGATCCCGTCCCCGCACGCTGAATTTGATCGGAATATACCGTTCGTTGTTTTCACGATAAATGATGAAGGCGCCGGTCTGTTCCGAGATGGTGGCCAATTGCTTGATCGGAATCCTGGCTCCTTCCGGGGTACTGACCAGAATCTGGCCGATCGTTTCGTTATCGCGGCGGTACTCGGGAAGAAATCTGACGACTAGATCGAACCATTTTTCTCCTTCGTAGACCTGCGTGACGGCCTGTCCGCCGATCGCCGCCTGAATCACATCGTTCACGTCGCCGACCTTCAGGCCGTAGCGGGCACATTCCTGGCGATTGACCTCAATGATCAGGTTCGGCTGGCCCAGCAGGTGGAGGACGCCAAGATCCTTCACGCCCCGGACACCCGACATGTGCCGCTGGATCTGCATCGCCGTGGTCTCCAACTGTCGGAGGTCAGGGCCGTACAGCTTGACGGCGTTTTCGCCTTTCACGCCCGACATTGCCTCCTGCACGTTGTCCTGGATCGCTTGGGAAAAGTTGAACGAGATGCCGGGAAACGACGCCAGCTCCTGTTCGATCTCGCCAATGAGCGCATGTTTGTCCTTCACGGACGCCCGCCAGGCCGACCTCGGCTTCAGCGTCACGAGGAACTCGGCATTGAAAAAACTGGTCGGATCCGTCCCGTCGTCAGGACGGCCAAGCTGCGAGGCCACATCGACCACCTCCGGAACATCGCGGAAGACCTGCCGGATCTCGGTCGCCAGCTGCGCCGCCTGTTCGAAGGAAATGTCGACGGGCAGGGTGGCCCGCATCCAGATATTGCCTTCTTCCAGGGCCGGCATGAATTCACCGCCGATGAACGGGACTGCAAAGATGGCCACAGCAAGCGCTGCGCCGGCCACGGCAATGACGATCACTTCATGATCCAGGGCCCAGCCCAACGTGGCCAGGTACTTGGTTCTAATCCATTCGACAATCGCGGTATCGTGCTCCCGCACCTCCGCTGGGAGCAGCAGCGCGCACAGGGCCGGCGCCAGCGTGAATGCCATCAGCAGGGCTCCCGTCAATGCCAGGCCATAGGTCAGGGACATCGGCGCAAAAATTTTGCCGGGTACGCCCGTCATGGTAAATAGCGGCATGAACGCGACGACAATGATCGTGGTCGCAAAAAAGATCGGACGACCGACTTCCTTCGCTGCCCGCATGACGTGCATTGGAACGGTGAGGCCGGGGGCCCGCTTGTGCGAAATGTGATAGAAAATGCTTTCGACCATGATCAGCGTGGAATCGACGATGATCCCGAAATCGATCGCGCCCAGTGAGATCAGGTTGGCGGACTGCCCGCGCACCACCATGACACAAAACGTAAAGAGCAGCGCGACCGGAACCGTTAGCGCCACGATCAATGCCGTGCGCCCATGCCCGAGGAATATGTAGAGGATGATCGAGACGAGGACGACGCCGGCGATCAGAATGTCCACCACCGTTTCAATCGTGGTGTGAATCAGTTCCGTCCGGTCGTAGAACGTCTTGATGGCGACCCCTCCGGGAAGCCGGTGCGCATTCAATTCTTCGATTTTCTTATGCACCCGTTCCAATACCGGTAGCGCCTGCTCCCCCCGTTGCAGCAGGACCACGCCTTCCACCACGTCGTCCCGCTCATTGATGCCCACCTTCCCGAGCCGCACCCGGTGGCCGACGCTCGTCTGTCCCAGATTGCGCACGAAAATGGGCGTACCTTCCTTTTCAGTCACGACCGTATCCGCAATGTCATCAAGACTCTTCATCAACCCCATGCCGCGAACGTTGAAACTTTGCGCCCCCATGGTCAGATAGTTGCCCCCGACATCCGTATTGCTTTTCGCCAGCGCATCCATCACCTGGTCGAGCGTGACGTTGTAGCTGAGCAGCCGGCCGGGATCGAGATCGACATGGAATTCCTTGGCTGTCCCGCCGAACGTGGTCACATCGATGACGCCGGGCACACGTTTGAACTCCCGACGGATCTGCCACTCCTGAATCGTCTTGAGATCGGTGAGTGTCTTGCCGGCCCCCTCCACCTCATAGCGGTAGATTTCAGCGATGGCGGACCAGGGAGAAATCGTTGGCTGCACATTTTGGGGTAACGTGATCAGCTGCAACCGGTTGAGGATCTCCTGCCGGTCGCGGAAATAATCGGTGCCGAACTGAAAGTACACTTTGATGTCGCTGAGGCCAAAAATCGACAGGGAGCGGATGTCGGTCAGCCCCGGCATCCCCTGCAGGGCAATTTCGATCGGCAGCGTGATGGCCCGCTCGATCTGCTCGGCCGACCAGCCCGGGTATTGGGTGATGACCTCGATCATCGGTGGCGACGGGTCCGGATAGGCCACAACGTCGAGGATGTGGAACGCATACAGTCCGCTGAACATGAGGAGGAGTCCTGCGACGCAGACAAATACGCGTTGGGTCAGCGAAAAACTGATTGCACGCTCGAGCATCGGACCTCTCGGCCTCCTTCCATCCTGAACCGGCTTGCGGTTGGGAAGTGATCGTCACCGGCCGTCGCCGGCTGCGAAGAAAACGACAACGACAAGAGGAGGAGGTTTAAATGCGAAAGATCTTGAGGACTTCCGGCAGCGGCTGCAGGCGTGTCAGCACCAGCGGATCAGACCACGGAGGCAGCTCGGAAAACGCGCCGCGGTGTAGAGCGAAACCCGTCCCCCGCATGGCAGGGGCAGACATGGCGTCCCCGACCGACTCTCGCACCTCGTCCAAGTCGGTTTCCAGGGCGCAGGTTCGATCGAAGAGCGCGTGCTGAAGTTCATCGGTGAGATCGAATGAGTCGGCGAGTGCGAGGCCACCGCTCAGCAACCAGATGGCCATGAGGAGGAGAATTTTCTTCCCCAGACGATTCATTACCCTGCAGGGTATCTCCTAGGAGAAGGCTCGTCAACCCAATCCTTATTGGTCAGCTCGCGGGGGTGTGCGGGACAATCCGTGTGATAGTTCACGGCCAGAAGAAGTCGTGGTGAGGTTATCGAACCACTGAGATTGAGAAACTTTTTTCCCGCAATAGGTACAGACAAAATTGCCGGTAAAATACCCCTTGGCATTTTGCTCCAGCATGAAATGGCACGTATGAGTATTTTCTTTGCTTGCCATATTTCCACTATAGCGCGCTGCCCTCCAGAGTCAATCTAGCACCATCCCCAGAATTCCTCTATGTTTTTACCCAGTTATGAGTCAATTTCGGGTCTATCGCCTACAGTCTTGTAGGGAGCATTAGGACAGACGGCAAGGGTCAGCAAGGGTGTCTCTTTGGCTCGCCAACTCGTCGAATCGTTGCATATGGGCGTCCAAGAACAATCCGAATTCAAGTCCTCGAGCCCATCTCACTGTTCCCTGGACCACGACGATATTGGTCGGATTGTCTGTGGGCCAGATGCACAACCGCAGATGCGTGCCGACGTCGACGGGCACGCGGCCGGTGATCCGACAGCCGTCTTCATGCACGTCCACAATACTGCCCTGCCCCACAAGCTCTCCGCTGCCATAGAATACAACCCACGACAGCGCCTGGCGGGATTGGCGACGAGCATGCTGGCGTCGGATCATGGGACCTCCCTTACTCATAGTACAAGTGTATGACTGAACGCTGGTCTCCGCCTTCCTCGTTCAGGGGGGATTCGTGTCCCTCCTTTGGGGAATGCGCTGCGACCGGTCACTGTTGGAGGAGATATCGTCTCAGCGGGGTGCTTTGAATTCGGGGATAAGGATCGGCGCTAGGTATTCGGAGCTTTCAACGGTATCGCATCAGGGGTCCCCTGCGTCGCTTGGGCTTCTGCTTTTGGAGCGGATTCCGTCGGAGAGGCCCCCTCTTCTTGAAAAACCAGGATGGGTTGTATCGCCGCGGTCGCCCGCTGAATGGCGCTATACAACTGGTCGACGGCATTTTCCTTCGTCACCACTTCGAACGCGCCCGCTTTCAGCATCGCATCGACGTGGTACGAAGGTGCATTGACGGACAGTCCGAGCACTGCCATCTGCGGATACTGCATCTTGATCAATCGTGTCGCTCCGACGCCATCAAGCGTCGGCATGCCAATGTCCATCACAACGACGGTGGGCTGAAGTTTTGCCGCGCTCAGGATTGCCTCTTCGCCATTCCCCGCTTCGCCAACGACGTCGATGTTGGGATAGGATTGCAAAAGCGCACGCAGCCCTTGGCGGACCATGACATGGTCGTCGACGATCAGCACGCGAATTTTTTGTGCCGCGGTCATGGGAGAATCTCAATCTCGGGTCTCGTCCGCTTTGAACAGAGACCATTCATTCGCCGCTGGCTTTGTGTAGATGCCGTCGCTTCCAGCTGCTATAAGCCGATTGAATAATATGCATATGATTTTCAATGAACACCTGCTCGATGAGACCGAACTGAGGATCCTCCTCGAGGCGTTCGGCCAGGGCCATCGCAGACTTTCCAAAATCTGACAGAATTCGGTCGGTGGCATAGGACATAGTACATTCCCCGGTCCACATCATGGTCGGCTTTCCAGAAGGACCTGGCAAAGCAAGAAATTTACGCCGTGCCCTCTTAGAAGACACGTGGGGCGTTGCTACACTGTTGCTGGCTCCGCCCCAATCTAGGCAGGAACTGTAAGGATTGTCTGCCATGTTGTCTATCAGGGAACGCCTACGATCGTGTAGGCGGATGGGACGTCCCGGTAGTCCCGGCGTCGATTCAGCCAAAGAGACGCACCCTCGCGCGCTACGCTGGGAATTCTCGATCCAGAATTTCTCGCTCCGCGTCCAGCCAGTCTTCCTGAGCATGCCCGTCACGGGAACCTCGCTGCACATACAACTCATAGGCCCGGACGCTGATCCGAGCATGCAGATCGTCAAATGCCGGCTTTCCCTTCTGCGTCGCCCTGCCGACCCCCGATGAGGAAACTATGACGCGAGATTTTTTCTCGTCCCTGCCTTTTGCCGACGGTGGCTTCATGCGCACCTCCATTAGGTGATGACAGCACGAAGCCCCCACACCTTTCTCGCTGGTGCGCTGGACCTCGGAGCTGCCTGCGATCTGCAATAAGGACAAACGTGAATCACGAATGATAATAAGGCGACTGCATGAAGGATAGGAGGGATACGCCTGAGAAAGCAAGCGGGCACAAATTGAGACTAGTCAACGGAAAGCCGACCGCCTGTAGATTCGATCATCATATCTCTGACACGAGGTGGGTTCACGACCGCCCCTCCCGGATCAGCTCAGACAAGCGATGACGGTCTTCCAATTCCATGTGAATGAATTCCACGCCGAACTCCTGTCCTTGAAACCAACGAACCTCCGCCAGCGCGACGTAGAGCGGCTGCTCGTACTTGGGCACATGAATCAACAGTCCTAGAGACTCACCCTTTGTGACCACAAAGCTTGCTCGGCATCGACATCCAACCATCGACAGGTTTAATACGATGCCAGTCGCACGAGAAGCGCTACGGGAAAACGCGGCCGAGTATTCGACGCCGATCCGGCTCTCAATGCGTTGCTCCATTAAGGCGGTTCCCGTATACAAATTCCCGACCAAGGTATGCGTATACATGGCCTGCCCACGCAGCACAAGAAACCAAATGGCCTTAAGGAGATTTCGTAGATGACCGACTGTCGAAGAGATCCGAAGGCTTCCGAAGCTGCCGTCAGAATCAATGCACGAAGATCAAGAGGCTCAAATCGCCATTGCCGGTTGCGATCGTCACGTTCGCGGGGTGGGAGGCGGGGTTGATTGTTCGCCACGGTAATCCGAAAGGCATTCGCCGGATCGAAGATCTGAGCTGTGAAGATGTGACGCTGGTCAATTTATTCCCTTGCAACAGTCCCGCTACGATCTCGTCAGTCCCAGAACATTTCTGGCCAACCATCCGAGTATAGGTAATCTCCTTGAAGCGATTGTGAGCCGTCCATTTCGAACAGAAATTGATTGATCAGCCAGCCCTGTGCCTACTGGCTCACCGTCAATAATGCCCGTTCCCTGTGTCTCCTGGCCCTTGTTGGACGATGCCTTCGTAAATTCGACTCTTGATCCCCTGCATGGTTTCTACGCCGACCGTTTGAACCCCTTCACTGATGAGCCGTTGGAAATCCTCTTTGACGGACAGACCGGTTTGTTGCTCGAACAACAGTAACAGCGCATTGACCTGGATTTGCATCAATGCGAGGGATGTCGAAATCGCTGTAATTGTTTTATCGTCCATGTGCGTCTCCACAGGCTGAAAGCCAATACGCGAATCTCATGTTGTCAGCAGAGCACCGCTGACGATGATGTTCACTCAGGAAGAACGCTCGGAGGAGACGGGCGGGAAACAGGCGTGGGGTGAAGATCGGAGAGGTAACTCAAAGCCCGGAGCATTCTGCTCTCAATCTCCGCCGAGCAACGCCCATTCCATCGCCAATTCCACATTCCAAGGAGCAACCTGTGGCAACTGCTGCACGGAATCGAGTGCAGGAATCGGCTCTATTCTCCCCTGCTCGACGGACTGTGCGCTGTCGAATCTCTTCTCGCCACTCGGCTGAGACATGTGCGTCCTCCTTATCTGGTCACACAGACTGGAACCATAGATGATCTACGGGAGCCACAGAGCTAGGTGATTCCCTAGTGAGGAACTTTACCAGACATGGTGGCGTTCGAGGGTTCACAGTGGGCGGTGAGGAAAAGAGTTGCGGCACCAACAGCGTTAGGCGAGCCGGAAGGCCGTGTGTTCCTGACTGCCGCCGCGCAAGGTAGCAAACCTTAAAACCAGTTCCTGCAACCGTTGACGGTCCTCGCCTTTGAGTTTGGGAAACCGTACGCCGAACGAGTCGCCGTCGCTCCATGTGACTGTCGCACCGCAGACGCACAATGGGTCCTTCTCGTCTTGAAAATACAGCACGATCGTCGCACTGGCTCCCACCATCAAGACCGGCCCCATGATCTTGCATCCCGTTTTTGACAGATCCACGAGCCAGCCTTGGCCACGGGACAATCCCATCCGCTCATCAGTCAGATAGGACACATAGGTGCGCAGCGGGACACGTTCGGCATCCCTGCGGTCTAACACCGATGATGGTCTGCGGGCGCTCGCATGGCTGCTCACTCCAGAGACGGCCTCGGATACGTATTTGTCCAGATGTCGTGCTTTCATGGGTGGCCTCCTTTCATCTCAAGGGTACTGGGGGAACCCTCTGCGGTCATTCCCAGAAAGCATGGGGAACCTATGCACCAAAAGCACTCTGGAGGACTTACTAGTGCGTCAAAACGTCACTCCGCCAGCCCCCCCCGACGCCGGAGTGACCTGGCCCCCCTCCTTTGGGGAAGGCGAGACTATTTCGAGCAGCTATAATTGAGGAGGGAGATGGAAGGAGATTATGCCAGACAAGCAATTCCGGTTACCTTTTTTTCTATTTATAATCAGTGTTTTAGCGGGATGCAGCGGCCTGAACCCCTCCAGGGCGACCTCCACAGCCCCCGTGTTTCTGCCCACCGCCGAGGATGCCGCGCGTGTGGCCACGATGAGACATGAGTTGGACACGAAGTCGGTGCGATGCCTGGAAGCAGCCAACTGTGAACAGGTCTATTTCGGCAGGGCGTTGGTCGGGCTATTCGAGAACCGGGAGGCGGCCAGCGCGAACTTCCGTCGCGTGATCGATCACAATCCCGTGAGTCCTCTGGCCAGCACCAGTCAGTTATGGCTGCGAATGATCGGCGATCAGGAAGCCGGAGCCGTATCTGGCGGAGAGTCAAACCCAACGACCGGTCTGCTGGTGCAGTTCGTGCGGGAATGGATGGAGCACCACCTGAATGAAAGAGCGGCCTTCGCGAAACCAGCAAAGCCGGCCATCACAGCTCAGGAGCAGCCGGTCGGACAGCAACGTGATATCCAAGGGATGCAAAAACAGTTGCGCGAACGTGACCAGTTGATCGCAGCGCTTCGAGCGCAACTAGAGGCCTTGAGGGTCATCGACGAGGATCATCAGGACAAATATCGCAAGGTCAAGCCGCCCGCATCATTGAAGACTTCCGACCATTATTCGGGACACTGAGCGCCGCTATGAAACCACGGTACAGACCGCGCCTACGCCTGAGATTCCCGGTCATGCTGGCGTCGGGCTCCCAGACGGGGGAGGGACAGATTCTCGACTTCACGATCCCCGGCTGTCTGATCGAAAGTCCAATGGGCGTCCGACAAGGGCAGTCGCTTCGGCTTGAGATGTTTCTTCCCGGTCATACGTTTCCGCTGTCGGTCCAGCTTGCGGTCGTCCGCTGGACGAAGGGGAAACAATTTGGAGTGGAGTTCATCAAGATCCATGAGTCGCAGCAACGGATATTGCGACACTTCCTGGACCGGCACTATGCTGAGTTCTTCACGAGGAAGGCGAACGTGCCGGGCTAGCTCACCCAACGCTCGTAGACTGAGTGCTCTCAGAGTCGGCTATTGCCTCCCACGGATGACTCAGAGTGCATACTCCCGCTGGATCTTATCTCAGCCCTACCCGCTCGAGGATGGTCTTTCTAAACAGACTGGCCATGTGCTGATGTCCGGCCTTCGTCGGATGAAAACCATCCTCGTCAAACGTAAAATCGTCGGGGGCGGACTCCGCAAACACATTCACCACTGATGCGTTCACATAGGGGGCTTCCACCTCGATGGCACGGTTGAAAGATTTGACCCGTTCCTGGGTAACGGCCGGATTGGGTGCCGCACGAAAGGCGGGAAGTTGAGACACGTCGGGGAGATTCGCGATCACGACGGTGGTAGATACCGAGCTTTGGAGGCGTCGGAGGAGCGTTCGAAGGTCGCTTTGAAATCGTGAAGGGTCATCCCCATGGACGAGATCGTTCACGCCAACCCACACGGTCGCAATATCGGCGTCGCCCGGGAAATGCTTCGCCAGACGGACCTGTTCGTTCAGCGACTCGATGCGAGCATTCGGAATGGCAAGGGTGATGAGAAACGTGCCGGGAATGCGCAGCTGCAGGTCGTGATTGATGAGATAGATGTAGCCCTCCGTCAGCGGCGTTGCGCCGACACCGATGACGTCGCTCGCACCGAGCGCCAAATAAATGAATTCAATTTTCCGTTCCTGCTCAGCATGGGTACAGGCTGAGAGCAGGAGTGCGAGCATCAGCCCAGCAAGTCTCAATCTCACGATGTTCACCTCGATCACGGTTTTCCACCCGCCTCAGTCAAGTGCTCTTCCGTCATTTCTGTGCGGCGGTTCTGATTCCCAGTTCAGATCATCCCCGGTATATACCCGCGCGTTCCCGTAATGCACAAGATTGTACGAGATTGTACTTATACGTAGTACCATGCAGGGGATATTATCATGGTAACTCTATGAAAATGTTGGATTCTCTTCCAGGGACCCAAAATTGCTTTAGCCACGCTCATCTCATCGTTGGCTCAACCTCGGGAGGAAAAATGGACTGTCCAAAATGCAAAGGTCTCATGCAATTGGAACGCTTCTCGGATTTCTTCCTCATCTTCTATGCCTGGAAATGCATCAACTGCGGGGCGATCATTGATAAAACCATCGCGAATAATCGGAAAAAGAGTCTCGAGGCTCGTACCGTCAAGACTCCAGCAGCCGAGCCGACCGTTGTGTCCTGACCGCCGAAACGGTTGGATACGTGACGTCAGTGGCTTGCAGGGTCTGGATGGTCACTGACGTAGCTTGGCGAGGACCGCAGCGCTGTCCCAGTAGGCCCACAATGTTGCAATACGCCCGGCGTCGTCGAACTCGAAGACATCGATCCCGACCACCTCGACCGGCTTGCGATTTTTTCCGATAGCCTGTCCGCGGAACACGACCGCCGCCCGATTGGCGGCGACATGCACCGCTTCAGCTTCAAGGCGCACTTCTTCAAGAGCAGCGGCAATTCCGCCAAAAAACTCCCGCAAGGCCTTGGCCCCCTGACGAGGGGTACTGCCATAGGGGTCATGGACCACGGCGTCATCGGAGAAGCACGCAGTGTACGCCACCGGATCCAAACTGGACCAAGCCGCAAAGTAGCGGTTCACCGCATCACGAATCGCGTCACCAGCGAGCGACATGCGTTCCTTCCTCTCGTTGCCCACAATCCATTTCTCACCCACATCGACCTGACTGCGCCAACTGGCTCGGATTGGTTGTTGAGCTTATGACTGGCACGACGGCGTGGTGTCCCGAGCGTTCATGCCTCCCACGCACGAACTCCCCGCTTCTTGAGGCGTTTCCACTCAGACCAAAATTTCTCGCGCACTTCCTCGCGCCGTTGATTGGCCCGCGCGACAAGTAGGCCCGCCGTGAATGCCGCCTGCTGTCTACCCTGGTACTTGAGAAATCCCTCCACATACCGTTCCGCCAGGACGGCGTCTTGGTGTGTGCCCAGCAAATCCTGCAATCGTCCGGCCGCCTTGATAAATCGACCGATCGCCTTGCCGTGATCGCCCCGAGCTAATTCTGCCGCATAGCGCGCCCGCTTGGTTTTGATTCTGACATGATGAAGATCGGCGTTGGAGGGCGATTGCTTAAGGCTCCGGACTGTCTTTCGGAGCTTGCGAAATTGCCGCGCGGCCGCATCGGTCATCGTGTACTCCGGATTGATCACCGCCGGAGCTTCCGCTGCATCCCGCAATTTGCTGACAAACCCGACATATCGCGCGCTTTTCATCTCGTCCAACAGAGTCTGGTAAGCCTGGTCACGGTCGCTGTGCAGATGGCGCAAGAACCGTTCGAGCGGTCGCCGATCACGGGCTTTCAACTGCTCGGCCTCCCTCCTGAAATACTCCATCTGGACGTCGAGATCGCGCACGCGGGCGAACACCTCGCTGAGCCATTTGAGTCCGGACAGAAGGGGCTCTACCCATTCGGGAGCAGCGATCTTACGGATCGACAGAAGGACGGTCCGCATTCGCCTGGCCGCAACTCGTATGCGATGCACACCTTCGATGTCCCCATCGAGTCGAACACCAGGATCGCACTGCTTGAGTTGCTGAAGTTGACGCAGCAGACTGTAGCGTACCTGCTCGACCATCGAGGCGTGGCCCCCTGGTTCATCCAAGGGCTGAAACGCAAGTGAGAGCGCTCGAAATAGCTTCGGCCGGCCATCATGATGCCGGGCTCCCACTTCATACAACGATGTGGCCAGCCTCTCGATCCCTTCCTCATTGCCGTTCAATGACTCAATCTCAAGCTCTTTAAACCGCTGAATCACTGCCCCTTCACGAAGGACTGACACGGTATCCAACACCACTTCCACGGTGCCGTCTCTGCCTTCACGCACCTGGACTCCGGTCCTGGCCGTCTGCAATTCGGCAATGGGGACGAGATGTTTGCCCTCGAGCAGGATGATCAACGCATCCACCAGTCGAATCGGCGGAGTCATCGAAAGTTCCCGCAGTTCAATCTCGCGGCGTGCTCCGTTGAGCGGCAGCTTCATCTGCCAGACCGGTGAGCCACTCTCGAGACGACGACGGAGCGTGATACTCGAGCGGGCAAGGCAGTGATCAAGTGTGTCGAAATAGGTGGACTTGAACACTCGTCGGGGAAGTGGATGGCCCGTGAGGGTTGGCAGCCGGAAATCGGCTTCGACGGCAAGCTTCCTCTCCGTTTCCACCACGGACTTGAAAGGGACAACGGAAGAAGCCTGAGAAGTCTCTCGAAGCATGATCTTAGACCCGACAGTAGTGTTCAGTAAACAGTGTGTGGCCGTTCCGATTAATCGCCGTGAGCAATCACGCACTCCTTTCCCACACCATGGAATTTGTTCACGGTATACTCGACGCTCCGGACTTTTGTAATACCGCCAAGCCGCATCGCTTCATTCCCGGTCAAGTCAACCGTACGGCCAAGTCCGAGCGGGTCGGAAGGGAGACACTCTCGACCTTCTTTCCCGCCATTGAGAGAAGGATTCGCAAACAGCAACCATGTATAGGACTCGCAGCCCGCGAGAACGGGCAGCAACATCGCGATCAGCAGCATTCGTTTCTTCATAACCACCTTCCTTTTTCCATATCGTAGCATTGGTAGCTCCTTGCAATCTGCTGTGACTTCCCCCAAACCCGATGCGATATGGTTTCGGATGCTCGAGGCCGTACAAGAACGGCGACAGGGAAGTGGATGAAGGATTCGTCAGGGCTGAGGGCTGAACAGCCGCCCAACGACGGCTCGGAGTCGGTCTGCACCTGGATTTGACGCACTCTTGGTGGTCAAAATCTGTTCCGGCGTCGCCCTCGAGCCATAATAGGCTTCATTGCTCCCGTCGTACGCCGTCACGGCCAGTCCATCGAGCGACATCCCACCGAAGAGGCCCTTGGACCACGCGAACGTCACGACGTCCAACCCGGCCGTTCCTGCCTCGCCCCATGGCCCCAGGGTGAGCCCTGCATCCACGCCCAATCTCACCGTGCCTGATCCATAGAAGCGTTCCAGACCTCCATGCGTTTGAATGATCATGACCACTTCAGCCAAATCAAGACCGGCCTGCACTCCCACACTGGCCACACTCATTCCGTAGAAGGCGGGATAGGACCATCCGTCGCGGACGAAATCTTGCGCCAAGAGAACGCCTTTGCCCCCAGCTGCACCAACGAGAAACGCCCCGCGCACGAACTTGGGAACGATGAAGACCCCTTTGATATTTTTCCCTTGAGCGACATACCAGGACGCGATGCCGGGACTCTCAAGAAAACGCTGAAATGTCGCCGTGGCTTCATCGACCAGCCGTTGTTCATCCGAGGCACTGGCCCCATGGCCCACGCTGAGCGGCCAACACATCGCCACGACGAAGCTGAGGTACACGACCAGGCGAAAACGAGTGGGTTTGATTGGTGTGAACTGACGAAGCCACATGGTGTAGAAACGAGACCGCGATCAGGTGAAACCCGCAACAAGATATCAGATTGAATCAGACCCGGCAACGCGCTGAAG
>DASVBB010000176.1:0-11370 GCA_036376045.1 Nitrospira sp. | reverse complement strand
GGCCCGGGATATCTTGATTTTGACGGAGGGATTCAGCAGGTCGGGAGACCAGCGGACCAATTTTAACGATTCTCCCGCTGAGAGGATCGGCCACATGCAGGACAGTCGCAGTCTTGTTTCGTAGCGAGGGATCGCCATCGTGTAGAGCCAGCCCTGATCGAGATGTTCGACAGTCATCCGGATCAGTTGGCTCACCACGGGACGAAACCGAGGAAGGTTGCGCTGATCGAGCAGATCCGTCGGCGTCAGTCCGTGGTCTGCCAGCATTGGTTCCGGAATGTAACAGCGTCCTCGCCTCAGATCATGTGCGATGTCCTTCAGGATATTCGTGAGCTGCAGCCCTTTGCCGAAGCGGACTCCGATCTCGGACATGCTCCGGACGTTCCATGATCGCAAGCCTCCTCGGTGCGCGCACATGAGATCCGTCCAGAATTCGCCGACGCAGCCGGCGACGTAGTAGATATAGCGGTCGAGATCATCACGCGTCTTGAGCGCGGTCAGGTCAGCCGAGGAGGTGCCGGAAAAGACCGTTAGATCCATTTCCATGCCTTGTACGAGCGTCGTCATGAGCCGCTGCACGCGGCGCCGGTCTTCCGGTGAGAACTCGTTCAGGAGGCTGAAGCATTCCTCCAGCCTCTCGAGCAATTGTCGCTCCGCAGAATCCTGTTGGATTGCACCGACGGCCTCTTGAATCCCTCGAATCTGCGACGAGGACACCTGATCGCCGACGAATTGACTTTTCAGCTGACCGAGGTAATCGAGTCGACGGGGACGGTCGATGAGCTCCGTGTCGGCGATGGTGTCGGCCGCGCGTGCGAAAAGATAGGCCAAACCGACTTGATCTCTAACGTCCGCTGGCACCACCACCAAGGTGGTATAGAATAGCCGGGAGACGCGCTTGAGGAGATCGCGGAGAAGGGCCTGTTTTACACCGTAGGTGCTCGTAATGTTCCCTGGCATTGTCAAAACATATTGATGCGGATTGGGCTTCCCCCGTCGTTCAACGGACTTCCAGCTTGCCTTCCATGCCTTTATCCCGATGGCTCGGCAACGGCCACAACCGTTTATCACAGTAAATAGGAAAAATGCCTGGCTGCATCGGCGTAAACTTGAGAACCACAATCTTGCCGGCGCTGACGTCCTGTTCGACGGACAGACTACCGCCCGGGTCTTTGATGATGAAATTGTGCGGGGTAAACGTCGTGACGCTTTTTAGCGTCAGTTCGACCGGTTTGCCCTTCTCAACGATCAGATGGGAGGGTTGATAAGAATAACTGTCGAGTATGACGGTGGTACGCTGCACGCCATCGGTATCGGTGGGTATGGTAAGCGGCAGACCCGTCGACGCGGGTTCCCCTCCGAAGGCCACACCGGTCAGTGCAAGCGAGAGCCCAAGACAGACCAGGACGTCGAGTCGCATAAGGACCTCCTCGGATGAGAGGTTTCTAACAGGAAGGGCGGGAATCGGTCAATGTTCGCCTTGGGTTACGGGATGCCAGCCTGTCTTGACCTTGGCGGCGGCAGCCTTATTTAAGAATCCTGCGTGTGCGGGTTTGTATTATAATGTTCCCGAGTGATCACGGGCCAAGCGGTCGCCCGAAGCGCCGCTTTGTAAGGAGGAATCGATGAAGTGGATTAAAGGTATTGTGCTGCTCCTGATTTCCAACCTGTTGTTCATGGTCGCGATCAACGTGATCGTGAGTTTTGTGTTGCCGGCGTTTGGCGTCACGCTGGGCGGCGACACGCTGTCCCTTCTGACGATGGCGGGTATTTACGGATTTACCGGCGCCTTTCTCAGTTTGGCCTTCTCCAAACAGATGGCGCGGGCGATGCTGAGCAACTGCGAACAGATTACCCAGCCACACTCTCCTGCGGAACAGGTGATTTACGGATCAGTGCAGGACATCGCGCGTCGATTGAATATCACGATGCCGGAAGTTTGGGTGTATGAGTCACCCGATCCCAACGCGTTTGCCACCGGACCCAGCAAGAACAATTCAATGGTGGCCGTGTCGACCGGCCTGCTCCAAAACCTGAAAGAGGATGAAGTGCGCGCGGTACTGGCTCATGAGATGGGCCATGTCTATAACGGGGACATGTTCACGACCACTGTTCTCGCTGGTCTGATGAACACGTTCGTATACTTCATTTCTCTGTTGGTCCGACGCTTCTTTGCCGAGCGGGATCAGGAAGGAATGGGTTTTGCGTTGTCGTTCGTCGTCCAGATCGTCCTGGGCTTCCTCGCGATGATCCCCATCATGTGGCATTCGCGACGCCGCGAATTCGGGGCCGATGCTTTTTCCGCCAAGGTGTACGGCAAAGGCGCCATGATCTCGGCGTTGCAGGGGATCGAACGCTGGGTATCTCGCATGCAGACGGAGGCAAGCAGCACGGCCGATCCGCTGGTGACATTCAAGATCGCCGGTACGAGCAATGTCATGCGCCTCTTTGCATCGCATCCAACGATGGAAGAACGTATTGCCGCGTTGGAACGCGTCTAACAACTGCTGGGGAGGCTGCCATGAGAAAATTGATCTTCGTGCTGTTAACGCTGGCACTGGGCAGTGGACTCATGGGCAGTCTGCCCGCTCATGCAACCCGGGAAGGACTTCTGATGGCGGCCAAAACTGCCAATGTCTATGACTTCACGATCGACGACATCGACGGCAAGCCGGTCAATCTCGGCACCTATAAAGGGAAGGTCCTGCTGCTGGTGAATACGGCAAGTCTGTGCGGAAATACCCCCCAGTATGGGGATTTGGAACGCATCTACGAGCAGTATCACGAACAGGGATTTGAAGTGCTGGCCTTCCCCGCCAATAATTTCGGTCAGCAGGAGCCGGGAACCAACGCCGAGATCAAGGGATTCTGTTTGACCAAATACAGCGTCAGCTTCCCATTGTTCAGCAAGATCAGCGTCAAGGGATCGGACAAGCATCCACTCTACCAATACCTCACGGAACAGAGTCCGTTTCCCGGCGAGGTGGAATGGAACTTCCAAAAATATCTGGTCGACCGATCAGGTCACGTGGTGGGACGATTTCACCACCGTACGAAGCCCATGAGTCCTGAGGTCGTCAATGAGGTTGAGAGGGTGCTGACGGCGAAGTAACGGCGCTCAGGGTTTTCTGTAAAACGCGATGTGTTCGCGATACTCCTGGATCGCCGCGCCGAGCGCCGCGGCGCCTCTGGGAATGTTGGCTTCCAATGTATCCTCGATCTTCCCGTCGTCGATTTCCACCTCATATCGATCCTGTACGTTGGTTCGCACAGGGCCTCCGGTGACCTCGCGCGGCATGAAGATCTCCTTCCAGACTTCTTTCTCCACGAGACATACGTCCCGGAACCGTTCGTAGAGCAATGCAAGTTTGTCCGGTTCAGCGACTCGGATTCGAGTGCCCATGAGGGTTCCTTTGTGACGGATCGATTACTTTTGTGAGGCCGATGGAGCCGGAGGAAGAGCGTCGACGATCGAAAACCGCATGGTTCCCACTTGATTGGCTGCGTGAAAGGGCTGCTGGCCGAGCGGTGTGATGAAAATCTTGACCTGATATTTGCCGACCGGCCACGTTTCCTCTTTCCGTTTCAGTTCCAGGAAACCATACCGTTCATGGCCGGGAACTTCAAGGCTGTCTTTTCCCATCGGCGCATCGGGAAGCTTGCCTTCGGCGCTCTCCTGGAACCATTGGGCACTGAACTGGGCCGGATCTTCGAGCGGTGCCACTTCGAACACGATATAGATGGCGGGGGTGTCGGGAGTGAACACTGACGTCGGCTCGATCGGCTTCAGTCGGGGGTCCTGCGTGTACCATCCTTTGCGACCGAAGCTATCCCATTCGACATCATAGCCCTTGGCCATCTTGATCCAGGTGAACAGCGACTGCGGGACGCCTTTTTTCTGTTCGTCAAAGGAGGGGCTCTGGGTCGGGTCGATTTCGGTGGTCGATTGTTCTTTGGGGGTGACCAGGTCTCTGGCGTCGGCTTCCCAGAAACCGGGGGCCACGAAGCCGGCGAATCCAACGAGGAAGGCGAGCGGCCAGCGATACCGAACTCGTCTGGGCGTTCCAGCGATGTTCATAATGGACGTCTCGCTACTCCACCATTCAACACCTATTTAATACCAGACGCAAGCCGTCTGTGATAGGTTGACCTACGTCCTTTTTTTCACCAGGAGTCTGGCAGGGTGAGCCCTCAGGAGTGCGTCGTGCAAGACCTCAGGGAACCGAGCCGGCGGTATGGCCTTCGTGACGGCGCTTGCCAGGCCATCACCCTGGGCAGCGGTGAACAGTACCTTTCAGCCTTTGCCCTTCTGTTGGGGGCCAGCCCGTTTCAATTGAGCGTGCTCTCAGCGCTTCCGCAATTGATCGGAACCGGGGCTCAATTGGCATCGGTCAAGCTGCTTCGTTGGTTCTCTGATCGTAAGTCACTGATCCGCGTCGGCACCGCCGGTCAGGCCCTGTCGTGGCTGCCCATTTTGATGCTGCCGCTCCTCTTTCCGTCCTCCGGCCCCTGGCTCTTGATCCTCGGCACGGTCCTGTATTTCGCTTGTAGCCAATTCACAACGCCGACATGGAACAGTTTTATTGCGGACCATCTCGATGAACATGAGCGAGGCGCATACTTCGCGAGACGGGCCGCGATCATGGCCAGCTTGAGTTTCGCGGCGCTCTGTGGGGCGGGGTGGCTGCTCAGTTTCTGGCAGGATGACGCGGTCTCATGGATCGGCTTTGCCGTGATCTTCACCTTCGCTGCAGCCGCGCGATGGATTTCCGCCCTCGCCCTCAAGAACGTCGACGACGTTCACGCCATGCCATCGCTCGATACCTCCCCCAGCTTCCGGCGATTCCTCGCGGGTTCGAGTCTGAGTTTCCGACGGTTTCTCCTATTTTCCGGTGCAATGCATGCAGCGGTATTGATCGCGGGTCCCTTTTTTGTGCTCTACATGCTGCGCGACCTCCATCTGGCCTATTGGGGGTACGGCACATGGATGGCCGCCGGCATTCTCGGCCAACTGATCACCTTGAAAGCCTGGGGGCAATTTGCCGATCGATTCGGCAACAAAGCGCTGCTCACCGTCACCGGCTTCATGGTCCCTTTTCTTCCCATGCTGTATCTCGCTGGGACAAATCTTCTGTTTCTCCTCTGTGTCAATTTCCTGGCAGGCGTGACGTGGGGCGGGTTGGCGCTAGGGCTCCAAAACTATGTATTTGATGCGGTGAGAGCTGAGGATCGCGCCAAGGCTGTCGCGACCTATAGCACGATCAATGCGTTGGGATGGTGCCTCGGTGCCCTGATGGGAAGCTGGCTGGTGAATGCGCTTCCGTCACGCATCACGATCGGACAGCACTCCCTCGGATTGGCGTCGAATCTGCCTTTGGTATTTTTTGTCTCCGGACTCTTGCGGCTGGCCGTTTCGGCGAGTTTTCTGAGGAGCTTTCATGAAGCCAGGGCGGTAGAACAGGTTCCGCTCACGCAGCTTGTGTGGGAACTGCCGTTGCTCAAGCCCGTCGCGCAGTTCTTTGCCGCTCCGCTCCGAGCGAGCAAATAACCGCTCGTCGTTGCTAGCGGGGCATCTCGGACTGCGTGCCCCGTTCTTTTTCTTCCTGCTTCAGTTTGTCGAATCCACGGTCCGCATGACCCCGCACCTGATCCGGCGTCGGCTGTGCCATCGGTTTAGGCTCATTGCTCGAACACCCGCTCAACACGAGAATGCCCACTCCGAGCACGATGCTGGTGGCTCTCTTCAAGGCATTGCGCTGACACTCCATACTCAGCCCTCCCTGCAGTGTAGAACATCGATAGTGTATGGTCCGTCGCATCATACTCTCCCCGAGGACGCAAAACCACCTGCGGCAGGCTTGTTTGACTGCGGCACGACGACGCGGTATTCTCCGGGAACGCCTCAAACGCCGGGATTTCTATGTCATTGCGCGACCGTCTCACCGAAGATCTCAAGCTGGCCATGAAGGCCCGCGATCAATTGCGGATGGACGTCATCCGGATGATCAAGGCCGCGGTGCTCAATAAGGAAGTCGAGATGAAGAAGGATCTCGATGATGCCGAGATGAGCCGCATCATGACCACAATGATCAAGCAACGGAAAGAGTCAGTTGAGCAGTACGAGAAAGGTCAGCGCGCCGAACTTGCGGCCAAAGAACGACAAGAAATTTCCATCATCGAATCCTATCTTCCCAAGGCGCTCTCTGCTGACGAACTCGAGCGGATCGTCGAAACCGTGATCCGCGAGACGGGCGCCGGCTCCGCCAAAGACATGGGTGCGGTCATGAAAACCGTGATGGTCCGGCTTGCCGGCCAGCCGGTTGACGGCAAACATGTCAGCGACCTCGTTCGTTCCAAGCTGAAATAGCCCGCCACCGTCGTCTGCTATACTTGAGACGGATCTTGCCGCCCCGGCAGTAGGAATCTGCACGTAGGAGTTCCATGAGCATTCTTATTGTGGACGATTCGCCTGATCAGCAGGCGCTGCTTCGCTCCATCCTCGGCAAAGCGGGCCACGCCGACGTGCTCAGCGCGGAATCGGCGAAGACCGCTGCGCGCCTGCTGAACCTTGACGGTGACTCGGCCAACCACAAGATCGATCTCATCTTGATGGACGTGCTCATGCCGGAGCAGGACGGGGTGGAAACCTGCCGGCAGATCAAGCGCTGCGCGCACCTCGAAGACGTTCCCGTCATCATGGTCACCGCCAAGTCCGATCTCAGCAACCTGCAGGAGGCCTTTGCCGCTGGCGCCATGGACTTCATCAGCAAGCCGGTCAACAGCATCGAATTGCTGGCCCGAGTGTCCTCTGCACTGCTCCTGAAGCAGGAAATGGACCGCCGTAAGAATCGCGAGCTCGAACTACGCCGCAGTAATGAGGAATTGCAAATGGCCCTGAAAGAGGTGAAGGTCCTCCGCGGTCTGATTCCCATCTGCGCCTCATGCAAAAAGATCCGAAATGACGGCGGTTTCTGGCAGCAATTAGAGGAGTATCTTTCCGAGCATTCAGAGGCGGAATTCAGCCATGGCCTCTGTCAGCCCTGCATTAAAAAGCTTTATCCTGGTGTTTACCAGGATTAGCTGTTAGGATTTCTTCACTTTTACTGCTCCATTTCAGCCAGGCCGAGGCGCCACTTCCATGAGCATACTGATCGTTGACGACTCCTCAGACGACCGGACCCTTCTGAACTCAATCCTCACCGCGGCCGGCTATGAACACATTCTCGTCGCAGATTCGGCCGTTTCGGCCTTCCGGCTGCTCGGTCTCGAGGGTGGGAAGCAGGGGGCGGCGCGAGTGGATCTGATCCTCATGGACATCATCATGCCCGAAATGAACGGAATTGAAGCCTGTCGGCAGATCAAGGCCGTCGAGCGGTTCCGCGAAACTCCGATCATGATGGTGACAGTCAAGACCGATCCGGTCGATCTTCAGCTGGCATTTGCCGCCGGGGCCTTGGACTACATTGGAAAACCCATCAATAAAATCGAGCTATTGACTCGGGTACGGAGCGTTCTGCGTCTGGTGCATGAGATTGAACGCCGACGCGCCCGTGAGCAGGAACTGCTCGAGGTGATGCGCCAACTGCAGGAGGCCAATCAGATGTTGCTGCGGCTGTCCTCCTTGGACGGCTTGACCGGTATCACGAACCGCCGACAGTTCGACGATTTCCTGGACCAGGAATGGCGGCGCGCCGTCCGCGAGTCCACCCCGCTGTCTCTCATCATGCTCGATATCGACCGGTTCAAGATCTACAACGACAGTAACGGACATACGGCTGGGGACGAGTGCTTGCGGCAGGTGGCCAACGCGATCTCTGGGGCGGTCAACCGGCCTGGAGACCTGGTCGCGCGGTACGGCGGCGATGAGTTCGTCGTGGTACTGCCCGGCACGACGACGGATGGGGCGGCGCAGGTCGCGGAAGCGTTGCGGAAGCGGATCGAATCCCTCAACATCACCCACTCCGAAGGCGACCACATCACCATCAGCGTCGGTTATGCCAGCACGATTCCGAGCCGGCATGCTTCACCGACGGACCTGATCAAAGCGGCGGACCAAGCCCTGTACCAGGCCAAACAAGAAGGCCGTAACCGGGCGAAGCAGGCCGGCATCCTCACCCTCGTTCCCCACTCAGACGACGAATAGCCAGGCTGCGCGTTCGCGCACCGACGATGCCGCCACTTCACAAGCGATCCCAGACCAAGACCGCCCGATCATCGCCCGCACAGACCTTGGCGAAGATGAAGGACGCGCTACGTCGGGAACGCGCCGCACGCCGGCGCGAAGCCACCGAACATGCCGCGACCGAGCAGGCCCTGGTCGTCGCCAAGGAAGCGGCTGAAGTGGCCAACAAAGCCAAGAGCGAATTTCTGGCCACCATCAGTCACGAGATCCGCACGCCCATGAATGCGATCGTCGGCATGGCCGACTTGTTGTGGGACACCGAATTGGCGCCCGATCAGCGCAAGTATCTCCGGATTTTCCGTCGCGCGGGCAGCAGTCTGCTTCAATTGATCAACGACATTCTGGATCTCTCCAAGGTGGAAGCGGGGCACATTGAATTGGAGTCGATCGAATTCGATCTGAGCGATCTCATCGAGAAGGCCATCGAGATCCTCGCGATGCGGGCAAACGAAAAAGGCCTCGAACTGGCATGTCACCTCTCTCCCGACGTCCCGTGCTCGTTGATCGGAGACCCTAACCGTCTGCATCAAATTCTCGTCAATCTCATCAGCAATGCGATCAAATTTACGGACAAGGGGTCTGTGACGCTTGAAGTGACGAATGACGCGGCTCTGGCCGAGGCTGGCGCCATTCACTTTGCCGTCAGCGACACCGGCATCGGCATCTCTCATGACCGGCTGGCGGCCATCTTCGAGCGGTTCACACAGGCCGACAAGTCGATTACCAGACGATATGGCGGAACGGGGCTCGGCCTCACGATCAGCAAGCAATTGGCAGAGCTCATGCAGGGACGCATCTGGGCGGAAAGCACGTTGGGGCAGGGCAGCACGTTTCACTGTCTGGTCCGCCTCGGAATCGCCCCTGGAGAGAAAGCGCCGTGCCTGCCCCGGGGGATCGACCTGCATGGCCTTCGATCCTTGGTCGTCGACGACCACCCGATCAACCGCACGATCCTAGTGGAAACGCTCTCTTCGTGGAACTCGCAGGTCACGGCGGTTGGGGACGGCGAGCAGGCGTTAGCGGCATTGCGGGATTCAGCCCAATCATCGCATCCCTTCGGGCTGCTTCTCATTGATTCCCGCATGCCCGGCATGGACGGATTTCAGGTGGTCGACGCCATGCATCGTTCGGGACTGGCTGCCGACCTCACGATTATCATGATGGCCTCGGACCACTGGGCGGATGACATCGCCCGCACGTACGACTTGGGGCTCGGTGGATATTTGACCAAGCCCATACGGCGGTCGGATTTGCTGCAAACCCTGAGTATCGCCAGACATCGTGCCGGCGGTGCTCCGGCCTCCTCGCCGACAAACCGCCCGTCGGTGCCCATCGCCTCCCGGCCGCTACATATTCTGTTAGTGGAGGATTCTCCCGATAACCAGGTCCTGGTGCGATCGTATCTGAAATCCACACCGTATCAGGTTGACGTGGCAGAGCACGGTGCCGTGGCCGTGGAACGATTCAAAGAGGGACATTACGATGTGATCCTGATGGATATGAACATGCCGGTGATGGATGGCTACGAAGCCACGCGAGCGATCCGCGCATGGGAGCAGCAGAACGATATGTCCAAGACGCAGATTATTGCGTTGACCGCGCTCGTGCTCAAAGAGGAAGGAGAGAAGATCCTCGAAGCCGGATGTAATGCGCATATGACGAAGCCGATTAAGCGGCAAACGCTGCTCGAAGTCCTTCAAGCCTGTGCGGGAAATCGACGAACATGACGCCACCGGGACACGGCAATAGGGCTCGACGCGTCATCGTCTCGATCGATCCTGATCTGGAGGAGTTGGTTCCGGGCTTTCTTGAAAACCGTCGTAAAGATGCGGCCACACTCGCACGCGCCATGCAAACCGGCGATCTGACGGTGGTGTGTCTCTTGGGGCATCGCATGAAGGGCGACGGAGGCGGGTATGGGTTTCAGGAAATCAGCCAGATCGGTGAAGCGCTCGAGCAAGCCGCCCGGAGAGAAGACTGGAAAGTGATTGCCGAAAAGACCGAGTCCTTGACGGCATTTCTGGCTCAGGTGGATGTCGTGTACCGCAGGTGACGCGTTGGACCTCTCTCGTCAGTCCGCCTGACGTAATCCTTCGCCTTTCATCCAGAATTCCATTTTAACGATCCTGCCGCACCCAAAACGGCTCGCCGTCGGTCCAGCACCTCTAGGGTCTAGGAGAGTGTCCGGGCGAAAGGAGGGTTTTATGACCACAGTGACATCGTGAATTACGGCGAGGAACATGGCGGAGAAGGCACGCGAGCGCTCGTGAGGCAGACTCTCGATGCCGTCGAATCGGGGATCGATGCGGCAATCGACGGGGTGAAGCAGGTCGTGCACGATTTTCGAGAGCAGGCGCAAGAGGTGATGGATGCAATCCTCGACCGTGATTGACGCCTATATGGATGCGCATCCGTGGGTAGTCTTCGGAGGGGTGGTCTTCCTGGCGTACCTTTTTCAGGGAATCAACGAAGCGATCAGCAGGCGTTCCATCGCTAAAGGCTGGTTCGTATTTGCCAGGTAGACCGACGGCTGAGAGAGAGGACCGTGAGCGATCCTCTCTCCCTCGACATTCTCTAAGGCCCTTCTTGAACCGTCACACTCGCACGGCCTATCTCCGTGCTTGTACCCTCCAGGTAGAAGATATATTGAACGGTATGTGTGCCGGCACCGAACCGCGATGTGGTCGTATCCGTAGGAAAACCGTACGGCGCAAAATTTTCGTTGTGATGCAGATTGCCATCCAAGTAAATCTTCGCCATGACATCCCGGGTGTCGGTCGTTGTCCCCATAACGCCCCATGGACCAGTGGCAGGAGTGCCGACTAGCGATAGGGTAACGTTGTTTTGGCTCCCTTCTTGGACGGTCACGCTCGCGCGTCCGACCTCCGTTGCCGTATTCTGCAGGTAGAAGACAAACTGCACGGTATGCGTGCCGGTTCCAAAGCTTCCGGTTGTCGCTGTGATCCCATTATCGCCAGGGAAGCCATATGGAGCAAAATTCTCGGTGTGGTGCAGATTGCCATCGAGGTAGATTTTCGCCGACATCGGCCGCATGTCCGTGGTTTTGCCTTCGACACCCCAGGACCTCGCCGATGGGTTCCCGACGACTGTCAGCGTCACTGATGAGGAGGTCGCTGCTGTTCCTTCCTGCACAGTGACGTTGGCCCGACCGATCTCGGTTGCGGTCC
>DASVBB010000175.1:0-3634 GCA_036376045.1 Nitrospira sp. | reverse complement strand
CAAAGGCCACGATTTTCTCGATGGAATCCAGGTTGTCCGGAATCAGGTCTTCGTCGGCCACTTTGATGCCGAAGGTGGCCTCCAAAAATCGCACGAGCTCGAGAATCCCGGTGGAATCAATGATGCCAGATTCCATGAAGGAATCGCCGTTCCCGAGTTTTCCCTCTTCCCCGAACAAATAGTTTTCTATGACAAACGCCCGAATCTTTTCCAACATTCGTTCATCCTCCGGCAAGATCTGGAGTATACCAGTCTCAAGCGCCCGATTGAGCTGATTTTTCGTAGGGGGCATGAGCGGGTTTTGTCCGGCGGTGTATGACAAGCCGGTCCAGTAGCAGGGTAGTCGACAGGATGCCGACGAGCGCCATGTTGTCTTTGAGGCTCGTGTCTCGTCCTGAACGGAATTTGGTCATGAGCGCCTCTGTGGCCTTTGGGTCGAAAATCCCGTCCTGTCTCAGCTTGGCCGATGTCAGGACATCTCCGATGTACCCGTCCTTCCGGGCAAAGAAACTCTTGCCGTCGGGAGCCCGATAGGGCTGCTTATGTCGAGTCCGGATGGACTCGGGGATCAATCCTTTGAAAGCCTGCTTGAGGAGATGTTTTTGGTCAAGAACTTTCATCTTCAAGTGGATGGGCAGGCGGGCCGCGAAATCCACGACACGATGGTCGAGAAACGGATAGCGGCCTTCGACCGCATGGGCCATGGCCATACGATCCCCTTGGGACGATAGGATGTACCCTGGCATCAGGTACTGGGCCTCGAGAAATTCCGCCTTACTGAAAGGCAGCCACGACGCATAGGACGCGGGCAACCGACCTGTAAGGTCCTCGATCGTTTGGCGGGACGCGAGTTCCGCGCGGACGCTTTCCGAAAAGAACTGTTTGCATTTCGCCGTCAGTTCCCATCGAGGCAGGTGGGAAAAGAAGGGATGACGCATGTCTTCATCGGTAACGTGGAAGAAATGCTTTAAGTAATCGAGAGACTGACGCTGCAGGCCATCCATATATGGGTAGAGACGCTTCAGGAGCAGGGGACGCCAGGCAGAATCGGGGCGCCGGCTCCAGAACGTCCTGATCTTTGTCTCCTTAAATACATCGTAGCCTCCCAGCAGTTCGTCGGCGCCTTCCCCGGTCAACACCACCTTGAAGCCGCTGTCATGGACGAGCTTGGACAGCAGATACAAGGGCGCCGGAGCGGTCCTCACGACCGGTTGTTCCGCGTGCCAGACGACCTCAGGAAACACACGAGCGATATCGTCATGGCTGCAGCGGATGGCGCTATGGGACGTGCCCAAGGAGGAGCTGGCTTCCTGTTGAAAGGCGCTTTCATCGAACTCAGCGTCTTCAAATCCGACAGAGAAGGTACGAAGTTTCTCACCGACACGTGCTTCGACCAGCGCGGTGATGACGGTCGAGTCGATACCTCCGCTCAAGTAGGCGCCTACCGGAACATCCGACCGGAGTCGGAGGTGAGTGGCGTCGCGGAGCAGTACGAGCAGCTCCTCGGCTAACTGTGTCTGCCTGCGAGGCTCGGGGACCGGTTCAGGACGGAGGCCAAATGTCCAATAGGGTGAGATGACGACCTGCCCATCGCGAACGACCATGTTGTGCCCCGGAGGCAGCTGATGGATGTCTTGAAAGGCGGTTTTCGGAGGGAGCGTCACCCAAAACGTGAAGATCTGATCGAGCGCCTCAAGGTCTATGGCAGAGCGCACTTCCGGACAAACCAGAAGGGCTTTGATCTCGGATGCAAATAGGAAGGCGTCGTGAGTCTGCGTATAATAGAGTGGACGGACGCCGAAACGATCGCGTGAAAGGAATAGCTTCCGCTGAGGTGCGTCCCAAATCGCAAAGGCCCATTGCCCGTTGAGACGCTCAACGCACCGCTCGCCTTCTTCATGGTAAAGGCGCAGGAGCACCTCGGTGTCCGAACTGGTGGTAAACCGGTGCCCTTTTTTGACCAACTCTTCACGAAGCTCCACATAGTTAAAGATTTCCCCGTTGAAGGTAATCCAGAGTGTCTCATTGGCGATCGAGAGCGGTTGGTGACCACCAGCCAGATCGATGATACTCAGTCTGGCGTGGGCCAAGCCAATGGGGCCTTTGGAATAGACCCCGACATCGTCCGGTCCGCGGTACCGGATGGTGGCAATCATGTCTCTGAGACGTGCGGGATCCGCGCTTCCCGCTCGAAGCTGCAAACTGCCGGCTATGCCGCACATCTCAATTGGCCTCCATAGCCGGTGTTGCCGCAGCCTCTCGTGCCATCCTAGCGAAGCCTGCGGCGTAGACCCCGGGGCAAGACCTGCAAAGTTCGAACGGCCAGTGAATGAAGCGAGCCTGGCATCCAGTCCCTGATGATTGTGTCAAACCGGTTTCGCCGCCGAAACTGAATTCGCGAATTGAGAAGCGCGAGCTGTTCTTGGGTCAGCCGCCAGTCCGATGCCCCGCAGTTGTCAAGGATGTGCGCCGTAGAGTTCCCTTTGGGAATCGCGACGACTCCCGGCTGGCAGAGGCACCAGTTAATGACGATTTGCGCCGGAGACCGGCTGGTCATGTGGGCGAGTTCTCCAATGACGTCGCTGGGATCGCAGTCGCGGACGCGATCAAGGCCCCGGGCGAGCGGACAATAGGCGATGACCGTAATACCGTTCGCGCGGCAGTAGGGAAGCAGATCGTGTTCGATGGTACGGTCGATTAGATTGTACCGCACCTGGTTCGAGACAATGGGGTGTTTCCCCAGGGCACGCTGCGCCGCTTGTAGTTGTCCGAGGGAAAAGTTGCTCACACCCGCGAACCTCACCTTGCCCTGTTCGATCAACCCGGCCACGGCGCCCATGGTGTCTGCCAAAGGGATCGAGGGATTGGGTTCGTGAAGCTGCAGCAGGTCGATCTGATCGAGCCCCATCCGTTGCAAACTGCCGTCCGCCGCCTGGCGCACGTCGTCAGGGCGAAAATGTTCGGGTGAGATTTTCGTGGCAATGAAGACGCGCTCGCGCATCCCTCGCACCGCCACGCCTACGTCAGGTTCACTGCCATAGGATTCCGCCGTATCGATGAACAGCGCTCCGGCCTCAAGCCCTTTCCTCAAGGGAGCGGCCCCTGCGTGATAACTCCAGGTGCCCATCCCGATCTCGGGAATGAAGACGCCGGTCTTGCCAAGTTCGGTCACAATCACGACGGTTGTGTCTTAGGCAGGCGGGGAGTGAAGTGGCGGCACACGGAGGGTCCGTACCCCATAGCGCTTGAGAAAGCTGGATACCTCATCGCTCAGCTCGTTCGAATGCCGCGATTGCTCCTTGCTCGCGATTTCAATCCATGCGACCTGGCGGGCGGTCAATTCACGACGGATGTCTTCCGGAATGGCTCTGAGACTCAGAAGGACGTGAACCGGGCTCGGCAATTTTCCGACTGCATCACGAACATCTCCCTCTACGGCCACCAACGTCCATGGTCCTTCGTCGCGCCGCCACCAGCGTGAGGAGGGCTTCGTGAATTGGTAGCCCTCTCCGTTCCTGGCGCACCGCAGATCCGAATCGACAAAAAACTGGATCATATTCGAGACAATGTCCCGGAAGATCTCCGTTTTTTCCTGGTCAGAGACGACCTTGGGAAATTCCGGCGCCTTACTGAC
>DASVBB010000167.1:0-33740 GCA_036376045.1 Nitrospira sp. | reverse complement strand
ATCCGAATCTGTTCGGGCGGGGCTTCACGAGCATGCAGGACGATCCCGGCTTCTTTATGGCTCCCAATGGCAAGACGGATCCTCAGGCCGAGCTGACAGCGACGCTCGGGCGGTTTTTCTCCGATGAATTGGTCGGCCGGTCCAAGCAACCGGCACAATGCGCGTTCGTGGCACGCTACCATTGGCTCAAGGAGAAATTGCAGTTCGACGAGCGCCGCCTGCCGCCTCAGTTCTGTGAGCGCTTCACTCGATGGTTCAATGAGTTTAACGCCCAGTCGATCAGTGTCATCTTTCCGACAGGTTTTATGAACAACCCAGCATCAATGTTTGGACATACGTTCCTACGCATCGATGCGAAGGGACGAACTCGTCAAACCCGGATTCTGGATTACACGATCAACTATGCGGCTGAAGTGCCGCCGAATGCGGGACTTGAATACGCGTTTAAAGGCATTTTCGGCGGCTATCAAGGGCATTTCTCCACCATTCCCTACTATCTCAAGGTACAGGAATATCGAGATATTGAAAACAGAGACATTTGGGAGTACCGACTTGATTTCAGTGAAGAACAGGTCCGGCGACTGTTGATGCATACCTGGGAGTTGGGCAATGCGTATTTTGACTACTTCTTTGTTGACGAGAACTGTTCGTATCACATCCTCTCGCTGGTGGAGGTGGCCGAACCGTCGATCCATTTGCTGGATCGGTTCCCCTTCTACACGATTCCGGTCGACACGGTCAGGCTCTTGGCCGAATCAGGGCTGGTGGCGGAAGTCGTCGCACGGCCGTCAAGGAGCACCGTAGTCCGCCGCAAGCGGGAAGCGATGTCGGATGAGGAACGAGGATGGCTCAACACACTGATCGCAGACCCCGAGGCGCTCAAGTTGGAAAGTTTCCGTAACTTGACCCAGGAGCGGCAAGCCTTTGTGTTGGAGACCGTGTCCGATTATCTGTTGATGCGCGGCAGCGGAGGCCCTGAGGAGGGCGGGCCATTTCGCGAGAAAAACAAATCGATCCTCGCGGCCCGGAGCCAATTGAGGGTGCTCCCAACCGATTTGACCATCGAGCCGTACGTCAAACGGCCGGATCTCGGCCATGGGACGAGCCGAGTTGGCATCGGGGCTGGCTGGCGAAACGACCGGGCCTTCGAAGAAATCAATGCGCGCCTCGCCTATCACGATTTGCTCGATCCGGAGAAGGGCTTTACGCCTGACGCGCAAATTGAATTCTTCTCCATCGCGTTACGGCATTATCATAACGAGTCGCAGGGACGAATCGAGAGGTTCGGTCTCATCAATATCATGTCTCTCGCTCCCATGGACTCGCTCTCACAGTTTCCCTCATGGAAGGTTAGCCTTGGTATGAACACAATTAACCTGGGGAGCTGCCAGCTCTGTACCAACGGCTACTTCAATGCCGGAATCGGTGGGGCGGTTGAATCGCATGTTCTTGGACGGCAGGTATGGTATGCCATGGCTGAAGTGGAAGCCGACGCCAGTAAGGCCTATGAAGAGAGTTATCGGGTTGGCGGCGGCGGAACGGTCGGCCTCTTGGCCGATATCACCGATCGCTGGAAGCTGCTTGCCACCGGGACCTACCTCCGGTATGGGCTTGGAGAAAAATCTGAAGACATTCGCTGGTCGGTCGGGCAACGGTATTCGTTCACGACGAATCTCGCCTTCCGGGTGGAGTATAACCACCGGAGTCATGACAATGATGTGTTGGGCACACTCCAATGGTATTTTTGATTCAAGGAACGCTCCTGTGGCACCCTCCCTCGGTTAGTCCCTCTTGCCCGTACAAGAGAGTCCTGCTACAAGTGGGACGCTTAGGGAGGTGAGGACCCTGTATGAGCCAAGACTCCATTCGAGACGGCGACAGTCAATCCAGGACTGTTCCCCTTGTCCCCATCCCCCCGCACCCTCCGCTCCGTCGCTATTATCGGGAGGTCGACGCAAGACAGGACTTTCTGAACGAACTGTTTAATCGTACCGCCTATCAGTATCGCAATATCGAAAGGGCAACCGGATTTGGTTCCGGAATCTGGTATCGCCGTAAGGCCCTTCTTGAGGCAGGACTCCTGCCGGGCATGCACGTGTTGGATGTGGCCTGTGGACCAGCTCTGGTCGCCCAATGTGCTCGCGATATCGTTGGTCCCACCGGTTCAGTGATTGGCCTGGATCCCAGCATCGGCATGTTGCGTGAGGCGCGAAAGTCGTCTTGTGACAAGTTAGTCCGCGGAGTCGGAGAACATCTTCCGTTTCCCGATGCCACCTTCGATTTTTTGAGCATGGGCTATGCACTCCGCCACGTCTCTGACCTGACAGAGGCATTTTTGGAGTATCGACGGGTCTTGAGGCCAGGCGGCATTGTACTGTTGCTCGACGTCTGTCGACCTCGGTCACCGCTGTTACAGTCGTTGTCGCGATTTTATGTGAAGACGGTCTTAGGGCTTGCCTTCGCAGCGACCACGCGGAACCGTGACATGAAAACCCTCATGGAATACTGGTGGGATACAACTGAATACTGTGTCCATCCCGAAACGATCCTTGGCGCTTTGAAGAGCGTTGGATTCTACGATTGTTCCTTGCATGAGCTCTTTGGCGGGCTTTTGCGCGAATATCGGGCTGTAAAAACCTCAACGTACGCATGTGCCATCTAACGGCATGAAGCGTGTCGCAGACCGGCATCACGAGGACCATACGGGACTGCTGTTTGAGATAGGTGAGCCCTTGGCAGTGGCGGGATGAGAGATGAGCGACCTTTCTGCATTTGAGCAAGAAATAGCCAAGCTGATCGTGCAGGCGCTCAAACTGAAGGCCGATCCGTCCGCCATCGAGCCCGAGGCAGCCCTGTTCAACGAGGGCCTCGGTCTTGACTCCATTGACGCGTTGGAACTCGCACTCGCCATTTCTCAAGCGTATGGCTATCAATTGAAATCGAGCGATCCTGACATTAAAGCCAATTTCTCTTCGCTGCGCGCGTTATCGAGAGCCATTGAGAAACACCGTACGAAGTGAATTTCTAGGCTCATGGTAGATGCCCCCCTCATCGGTCCTTACCAACCGGATGACATATTGGCCTGGGAAATTGACGGACCTCGAACTGCAGGTCAATTTCTCTCCGCGGTGATCCGCCTCGCTGATTCGCTTCCGGAGTGTCCTACTGTTTTGAACTTACTCTCGAGCCGGTATGAGTTCCTGATCGGGTTCTTTGCGGCTGTGTTGCGGCGTCAGGTGACACTGCTACCACAGAGTCACGCATCGGATACGTTACGACACATCGCGAAAGATTACGGAGCGGGTTACTGTCTGACCAATCCGGAGCAGCCGATCGACGGACTACCGTGTGTCGGTCTTCCACCGCGGTCTCCGACGGCACAATGGCTGGAAAAAGTCCCGTCGATTCCGCTCAGTCAAGTCGTGGCCATTGCGTTTACTTCAGGCAGTACCGGAACGCCGTCCCCGAATCGAAAAACATGGAGAGCCCTCATCGCTGTCGCACAAGCGACCGCATCCCGCTTCGGCGTCAAGGGAGGCGACAGCCGCTCTGTCGTCGCCACCGTCCCACATCAACATATGTTCGGATTGGAAGCTTCCGTCATGTTGCCGATCCAACAGGGTCTGGTCATGCATGCGGGTCGACCCCTGTTTCCGGAAGACGTCCGGACCGCTCTCGAAGACGTTCCAGGGAAGGCGATACTGGTCACCACGCCGTTTCACTTGCGCGCCTGTGTGAGCGCGACCGTCCATCTTCCTCCGCTTGGAATGATTCTGTCCGCCACAGCACCGTTGTCACGTGACTTGGCCCGACAGGTGGAACTCAAATTCCTGGCCCCGGTAAAGGAGATCTTCGGGTTTGCGGAGGCGGGGAGTATCGCCTCGAGACGAACGGTCGAAACGGATGACTGGCTCCCGCTTGACGGTATCGTGTTAGGGCAAGAAGGGCCGGACTGGACCGTACGGGCAAGCTACTTGCCTGATCCGGTACGATTTCCGGATCGGGTGTCGATCCATGACGATGGAACATTTCGGGTCTTGGGACGGGCCGAGGATCAAGTGGCCGTCGCAGGGCATCGCGCCTCCCTCGGTGATCTCAATCGGACCCTCCTCGAGATCGAGGGCGTCAGTGATGGAGCGTTTTTTACCCCCGATGTTCAGGAGGACTCTGTCACCAGATTGATGGCCTTTGTGGTGGCTCCTGGAAAAACGGAACAAGACATTCAACAGGCGTTGCGGACCCGGATCGACCCGGTGTTTCTGCCGCGCCCGCTCGTGTTCGTGCCAAGGTTACCTCGCAACGAAACGGGAAAATTGCCGCGCGAGGCGTTGCGCGATCTTGCGGAGCGTTGTATGGGAAAAGGCTCTCCGGATGACGCATGAACGGACCGTGGCGATCAGCAAGGACCATCCGGCGCTGCCCGGCCATTTCCCCGGCCGTCCTATCGTACCCGGCGTCGTCGTCTTAGACGAGGTGGTCGAGACGCTGAAGGAAGAGTACGGACAGGGGTTGGTCGTCACCGGACTGCCTGCGGTAAAACTGTCCTCTCCGTTACTCCCTGAGGAACTGCTGACGATTACGGTCGAGCCAGAGGACTCCGAGACCGTTGCCTTTACGTGTCGGGTGGGACATCGACTCATCGCTTCCGGCTCAATTCGGTTCATCCTTCCCGGCGGCAGGCGGGCGAGCCGTCCGTGACCATCGCATGGAAGACTCAGGAGGAACGCGGCAACCGGGGGATGATCCAACTCATGGCCTGGGTGGCCCGATCGTTAGGAAGACGGGTCGCCCGAGCGCTGCTCTATCCGATCTGTCTGTATTACGTGTGCCGGTCAAGAGAGGCAAATCAGACGCTGCGTCAGTACTACGTGCGGGTGCGGGGCGGTTTGCCTGGCTGGCCTCAGCTTTTCCACCATTATTATTGGTTCGCCTCGACGATTCTCGACCGTGTGTACTTTCTCCGGCATCGGTTTGATCAGTTTGACATCAGGGTCCACGGCATCGACACCCTGGATCGCGCGTTGGCCCGCGGGCGCGGATGCCTGCTGCTGGGCTCTCATCTCGGCAGCTTTGAGGTCGTGAGAGCCGTCGGATTGTCCCGGGAGCAGATCGAAGTCAAGGTCCTGATGGACGAACACAACGCGCCGTTGATACGTGGTCTCATCCAGGAGCTCAATCCCACTGTAGCGAGTACGGTCATCCAGGTCGGCGGCATCGACACGATGCTACAGGTGCAGGAATGCCTCAACCGCGGCGGTGTGGTAGGGGTCATGGGGGACCGGTTGATGACCCAGGATCGCTACGTGCAATGCGAATTTCTTGGAGCCTCGGCCGCGTTTCCGACCGGTTCTATGAGGCTGGCGCATGTCACGGGCGCGCCGGTGGTACTATTTTTCGGCCTGTATCGAGGCGGCAATCGGTATGACGTGCTGCTCGAATTGCTCGGAGAGTCCGTGGGAGTTTCCCAAGAGCAGCATGACGATCGCGTGCGCGAATGGACACAACGGTATGCCGACCGGCTGGCATACTACAGCCGGGAAGCGCCGGACAACTGGTTCAATTTTTATGACTTCTGGCAGCCGCCTCAGTAGCCTCCTTGGTGGTGCCGGTTTCGTACTTGTTGCCGTGGCGTTCGATGCGTCCGGGGCAACGTGGACGCTTGAGACGCTGGTGGAGTTGATCAAAGATCAACGGGAAGCCAGCGTCGCTTTTGAAGAAGCCACCTATTCCTCGCTCTTGACCGAACCCGTCATGAGCCGCGGTCTCCTGAAGTTTGAAGCACCTGATAGATTAGAAAAGATCGTCACCACCCCCTCCCGCGAGCGGTATGTCGTTGAAGGCGATCGTGTGACCTTCGAGAGCGAGCGCAAAGGGGTGAAGCGCACAGTATCCCTCGAGGACTACCCCGCACTTCGCAGCTTCGTAGAGGCCTTTCGATCGAGCTTGATCGGTGATCTCGTACAGTTGCGCAAGGTGTACGAGGTTTCGATGGACGGGAAGCGGGGGAAGTGGACCCTCCTGTTGCGGCCGCGCGAGCCATCCGGGAAGGCCGTCGTGGACTATATTCTCTTGGCAGGTTCCGGAGGCCGGATCGCGACGATTGCGATCCGCTCTCCGGATGGCGATCGATCGGTGATGACGCTCCTGCCGGGAGCCGCAAGATGAGCCGCACGCGCGCGATCGCGCTGCTCTGGGCGGTTCTGATGGGCGGAGGCCTGTGGTTGTCCGCGACGCGGGTGATTGTCCATAGTGAATTGAGCGATCTGCTGCCGGAAGGCACCACGGCTACTCAACGGCTCCTGCTCAATCAGGCGCGGAGCGGTCTGGCCGGCCGGATCTTATTATTGGCCCTCGAAGGAGGAAATCCCGATGAGCTGGCGCAGGCCAGCAGAGCATTCAGCGAGCGGCTTCGTGCAAAGGAGCATTTTACGTTGGTCGAAAACGGAGCACAGGATGTGCGGCCGCAACGGCGAGGCATCGTATATGAGTCGCGATTTTTACTGAGCCCCAAGGTCGGACCGGACACATTTTCCAGTGACTCGCTTCGACGGGCGCTGGAACACCGGCTTGACGATCTGCGATCTCCCCTGGCTCCCCTGGTCAAGGAGACCATCCCGGAGGATCCCACCGGAGAGTTCGTTGCGATCCTGTCGGCGTGGTCCGGCGGAGACAGGCCCGGGAAGCATCGCAGTGTGTGGCTCTCCAGAGATCGTTCCAAGGCGCTGCTCCTGGTGGAAACCAAGGCCGCAGGCTTTGATGCCGACGCGCAGGCCGCTATCCAGCAGGAGATTCGTCAGACATTCGCTTCGCTCGACGGCCGGCCGGCGCACCTCCATCTCTTAATGACAGGAGCGGGGGTGTTTGCGGTGGAGGCCAAACAGACCATTGAGCGGGAGGCCTGGCGACTCTCGACAGCCGCCGCGATCTTGGTTCTGCTCTTTCTCTACGTCAGTTACCGATCGATCACGCTGGTGCTACTGAGCCTGATTCCGCTGACCGCAGGCGTGATGGCCGGCATGCTTGCCGTACAAGGCTGGTTCGGCTTCATCCATGGCATCACGCTGGGATTCGGAATCACGCTTTTGGGCGTCGTCGACGATTATCCGATCCATCTGTTCAGTCATTTGAACGCCCGGGGCTCGGCCTCGGCTGTCATGCAGGAGATCTGGCCGACGATGCGGATCGGTGTGCTCACGACGGCCATCGGATTTGCCGCCTTGCTCTTTGCAGGGTTTCCTGCCTTGACGCAGTTAGGGCTGTTTGCCGTCACCGGGATCCTGACCGCGGCAGTAGTGACGCGCTGGGTTCTTCCGCTCTTCGTCCCAAGCTGGTTCCTTCCCCGATCCGTGAGTCCGACCTTGCCCGGGAGGCTTGAACAGCTGACACGCCTGAAACCGGCGATCCCGGCTGCAATCGTTCTTGCCTGTGCGACGTTGTTGTGGTCTCATACGCCGCTTTGGGAGACGGAGTTGGCCAGTCTCAGCCCGGTGTCGGAGGCCAAGAAGCAACTCGACGGGCAGCTCCGAGAAGAACTAGGCGCGCCCGATGTCCGTGATCTTCTCGTCATTGAGGGACAAACCGATGAAAATGTGCTCCAATATGGCGAGGCCGTAGAGGTCAAGTTGCGGACGTTGCGCGCCAGCGGAGCTATTGGCGGCTATGATCTGGTCTCCAACTACCTTCCAAGTCGTCGAACGCAGCAGGATCGACAATCCTATCTTCCGGAGCAATCTGTGTTGAAGCGCAACCTTGATCAGGCACTGAAAGGCCTGCCGTTCGCGCCAGGCCTCTTCGCCCCCTTCGTGGCCGCCGTCGAGTCGGCCCGTACTCAGGCCCCGCTCGAGAGGAAGACATTCCAAGACACTGTCCTGGGGGCCAGGGTGGCGTCCTTGATGTTCGAGCACGGAGAAGGCTGGACGGTGGTCGTGCCACTGCGGAGAGTCGTGGACCGGACGCAGTTGGCCGAGACCGTTGCCGGCTGGAACATGCCTGCCGTGGCATACGTCGACCTCAAGCAAGAGTCGAATGGACTGATGAGCGCCTATCGGGACCGGACGGTCCTCATCGTCGTGTGCGGCCTTTTCGTCATCAGTGTCGTCCTCGCCCTCGGTGTGCAGTCCCTCAGCGCGCTCTGGCCGATTTTGTATCCCATCATGAGTGCGTTGGCCGTCGTTACCGCCGTCGTGAATGTCTCAGGTGAATCCCTCTCGCTGTTTCATATTGCGACCTTTCTCCTCGTGATCGGTCTGGGACTCGACTATGCGCTGTTCTTCAACCGGCCGGAGGGAAGCGAGGAGGGACGATCGAGAACATTGTACGGGTTGCTCGTGTGCAGCACGACGACCATGCTGGTATTCGGGGTGCTGGCCGGCTCGAGTATTCCGGTCCTCCATGCGATCGGCATGACCGCGGCAGTCGGGTCATTCTGCTGTCTGTTGTTCGCCGGGATCATGGCGAAAAAGGAGTGGCATGTCTCCGCATGAACGGCCGATGACGCCATTAACCCTGTCGGCCTATACGCTGGTGACAGCGAATGGACGGGGCATCGGCTTGGTGTCCCAGGCATTGCGCGAACGGCGATCCGGTCTGAGACCGTGCGACTTCGAAGACGCGCTGCTCAAGACCTATATCGGGCGGGTTGAGGGCCTCGAAGACTTTTCGCTCGAAAACGGATTGGAGCAATTTGATTGCCGGAACAATCGGCTGGCCTGGCTCGGCTTGCAACAGGACGGATTCATGGTCGCGGTGGCGGAGGCCAAACAGCGCTATGGCGCCGACCGTATTGCCGTCGTCATGGGCACCAGCACCTCAGGCATTCTGGATACGGAGCACGCCTATGCCAATCGGCATCCTCAAACCGGAGTCCTTCCGGCTTCGTACACCTCACGGTATCGGTACACCCACAACATGTTTTCGTTGGGTCATTTCGTGCGGGCGTGTTTAGGATTGCGGGGACCGGCTCTGGTCATTTCCACGGCCTGCTCTTCAAGCGCGAAGGTGTTCGCCACTGCCGCACGGTATCTCAGAGCCGGTCTGTGCGATGCCGCGATTGTCGGCGGAGTCGACAGTCTTTGCCTGACCACCCTGTATGGGTTCTCCGCGCTGCAATTGCTGTCCGCACAGCCGTGCCGTCCGTGCGACGAAGACCGCGACGGGTTGTCCTTGGGAGAAGCGGCAGGCTATGCGTTGTTGGAATCGAGCGAGAAGATCGGCAGAAAAGGAGCCGTCGCGCTGCTGGGCTATGGTGAGAGTACGGACGGTTTCCATATGTCGCATCCTCATCCTGAAGGAGCTGGGGCGATTCGAGCGATTCGGCAATCGTTGGAGCGAGCAGGCTTACAACCGTCCGACATCGAGTACATCAACCTGCACGGGACCGCGACCAGAGCCAACGATGCGGTAGAGGACAAAGCGGTCTTCGGCATCTTCGGTGGGACCACGATGGCGAGTTCGACAAAGGGCTGGACAGGACACACGTTGGGAGCCGCAGGTATCACGGAAGCCTTGATCGTGGCCATTGGCCTCAAACAGGGGTTTGTTCCCGGCACGCTCAACTGCGAGCGTGTCGATGGATCACTGCGGAGTCACATCCTGCGTGAGAACGTGGACAGGCCCGTCCGGCGCGCGCTGAGTAATATTTTTGGATTCGGCGGGAACAACTGCAGTCTTGTGCTGGGAGTCCTGTGATGCGGGTGAGCATTCTTGGCATCGGTCTGTTGAGCGCCGGCCTCGAAGGGTGGTCGAGCGGCCGGGAGGTCCTCAGGGGTGGGCGGCCCTTCTCCCCCACGTCGCTGCCGGACCCAACGGCCGATCTGTTGCCCGCGAATGAACGCCGCCGCAGCAGCGACTGTGTGCGCTGGGCGGTTCAGGTCGCTCATGAGGCGATCGTGCAGTCTGAATTGGATCCTCGCGATGTCGCCACCGTCTTCGCCTCGTCGGGCGGCGAGATGGGCGTCCTCGATACGCTCTGCCGCGCCCTCGCAACCACCGAACGGATCGTCTCCCCGACGTTGTTTCATCAATCTGTGCACAATACGGCAGCGGGGTACTGGGGGATTGCGACGAAGTGTCAGCAGTCGTCGACGGCGCTCTCCTGCTATGACGATTCCTCCGCAGTGGGTCTTCTGGAAGCGGTCACATACGCCACACTCGAAGAATGTCCTGTCTTGTTCGTCGCGTATGATTTGCCCGCGCCGGAGCCGCTCCACGGCGCCAGGCCCATCGCAACGGCGTTTGCCGCCGCCCTGGTGCTCACAGCCTTCGGTGAACCTCCAGATCCCACGATGTCACTGCGTCTGCTGTCCGCTGAAAAACGGGATGTGACAACGATGTCCGATCAGGATCTCGAACGACTTCGGCTCGATAATCCCGCTGCCAGGGTGCTGCCGTTGCTGCGAGCGGTGGCTCTGAAGGGGCGGCACACGGTCATGATGGATGTTTTGGACGACCAACGGCTTGTAGTGGAAGTCGATTCTTGATGCAGGTGACGAAGGAAGACATTGGCCGGTTGCTCCCCCACGGAGAGTCCATGTGCCTGCTGGATTCCGTGGAGGTGTGGGACGACACAACCATTTGCTGCCGAACATCGACGCACCGGCGCCACGAGCATCCCCTGCGGTCTCGTGGCCGGCTCACGGTGTCTGCCGGGCTCGAGTATGCCGCACAAGCGATAGGGGTGCACATCGGTCTCTTGTCTCGAGGTCATCGGGCTGGAGCACCGATCGGCTATGTCGGAAGCGTGCGGGAGGTCATGTTTTCAGTCAACCGGCTTGATGACCTTGCCGGTGATCTGACCATTGAAGCGAGGCGCATGGTGGAAGGGGCTGACAGTTACATGTACCGCTTCACCGTACGCCATCGCGATTCCGCAATCATCGAAGGCCGCGCGTCAATTTTCATACAGGCAACCATCTGATGAAAAAACGTGCATTGGTGACAGGAGGCAGTGGAGTCATCGGCGCTGCGATCTGCCAGCGGTTGGCCGCAGACGGGTACGCCGTGATCGTGCATGCCCATCGGCATCCCGGGACGGCCGAGCAACTGGCGGAGAAAATCCTGGCAAACAACGGATCCGCCACGGTGACGACGTTTGACATCACCAACGGTCCTGCAACTGCACAGGCCCTTCAGTCACTGCTGACCGAAGGCCCCATCCAGGTCGTGGTCAACAATTCTGGTATCCAGGCAGATGCGCCGATGGCCGGGATGACTGCCGACCAATGGAAAGACGTCATCGAGGTGTCGTTGAATGGATTTTTCCACGTGACCCAACCGCTGCTGCTCCCGATGCTCGGGACGCGATGGGGGAGAATCGTCTCCATTTCATCGCTCGCGGGGGTCATCGGAAATCGTGGACAGTCGAACTATGCCGCGGCGAAGGCGGGGCTTCACGGTGCCAGCAAATCGCTGGCCATTGAGCTCGCCTCACGAGGTGTCACGGTGAACGTCGTTGCCCCAGGATTGATCGAGTCGCCGGCGACGAGACGGTCGTTCAAGCCCGAACAAGTCGAGTCGTTGGTGCCGATGAAGCGGGTGGGTACCCCGGAAGAAGTGGCAGCCCTTGTGGCATTCCTCGTTTCCGAACAGGCCGGCTACATCACCGGCCAGGTGATCGGAATCAATGGGGGCCTCGCCTAGGCACGAAGTTGACGCGGCGAACGTGCTTTTTATCGCGCATGCAGTTAAGCTAGTGGGGCCGGTCCTACATCATCTGGAGCGCCACCGTGATCGCTGATCTCCAACCACATGGAGATACCATCGCATCGGCGTACTGGGTCGTCATTCCCGCCTACAACGAAGCACCGACCGTCCATGACGTGGCTGCACGCGCCCAACAATATTGTCGCAACGTGATTGTCGTGGACGATGGATCGACCGACGGTACGCCTGCCATCCTTGCCGACTTGAAGATTACGCTGCTCCGCAATGAAGAAAATCTCGGGAAGGCCGGCAGTTTGTGGCGCGGGTTTCAGTATGCCATGGCACAGGGTGCGGTGGGAGTCGTCACGCTCGACGCCGACGGGCAACATGCACCGGAAGAGACCCCGTTATTTGTTGCGGCATCCTTGAGTAATCCGGATGCGCTAGTCATTGGTGCTCGGAGGAGGGATCAGCGCAAAACGTCCTTCTGGAGATATGCCGCCAACCGTATCGCGGATTTCTGGGTCGGTTGGGCGGCGGGGGTTCATCTCCAAGACAGCCAATCCGGGTTCCGCCTGTATCCTGCCAGCCTCCTCAGAACGATCGTCGTGAAGACTGACAAGAGCCGGAGCTTCGTATTTGAAAGTGAGATCCTGATCGAAGCTGCACGAAAGGGTGTGGTGTGTGGTCACGTCCCAATCACGGTCACGCCGCGTTCAGGACTTCGCTCCAGTCATTTCCTTCCTATGCTGGATATTTTACGGATTACGCGGATGGTCGCTTGGAAGATTCTATCCCGGGGGTTCTATCCGAAAGGCTTGTATGCATACCTCCTATCCTTAATTGGCAGGCACCGCGTCGCTTTGCCCCATTCCCGCTCGAACACATTGACGTAGGAAATACTATCTGGTCATTGATGGCGGAACATGCCACGGCCGATAAAGGAGGGTTTGGCACGATGTGGTCGAGATTTTAGGGGCACAACCCTCTAAAGAGAATGGATCACCATCCGGCCAGCCTACAAACGCCGGAGCACCATAGGGAGCTGCTACAAAACAAATAGGAGTTTCTGAGAAATACCAGAGGGCGGGAGAAGGGCTCCTGCCGCCGAAGGCGGCAGGAGTGTCTGACAACTTACATCACTCCGGTCAAGCGAGAACGAATGGCTCCATCCAGCCGTTGAACCCAACCTGAATAGTTTTCGTGGATGGTCTGCTTCTCAGCGTTGTAATGGAGGTTGTTACTGTCCTTGTACAGGATACTATAGTGCTTGGTGTTATAGGGAATTGATACGACGGCTTGATGGCTTCTGACGTTAAGTGTTCCGAGAATTTCGCCCGGTTTCACCACGGCCATTTGCCATCCAAGCCCGGCACCAGCCGCAATGATTGCCTTCTGGACATCTTCCATGCTCGGCTCTTTGCCGGTGGCGGTTTGAATCGGGGCATCCTTGACCTGATAAATCTGACCGGCACCGCGACAGCCCATGACGGCGACGAGCACGAGACACGAAATTGCCATCGTTGACCACACGCTTCTCATCTGAATCCTCCTCTCAAAAAGGGATGGACGCACTAAAAGCCCCCTGCTCTTAGTACGACTGGCTGTCTCAAGTCAAGTTGCGGCACCGTCGCGTGCATGATGTGTGCCGGTACAAAATCTCTGCAAAAAAGGTAATCGAGCAGCTCTTCGACGAGCGATACGTTTTCGGGGCACATCCCCCATCGATTCCACTTGGACATGGCCCGAGGGAATTGTTGCTGCCTGGCATGGACGAACTCTGATGGATGGCAATAGAAGACCAAGTGCCTTGAATCTCGTACGATCCAGTGAATCATCCTGCCCAGGACCGACAATCCCAGCACTCGGAGTGTCGCCAGGTTGATGGGAAACAGGCAAGCAGACGGCGGGACTTCCGTGATCGTGCTTGCCCCGGACGCGCTTAAATCCAGTTCGGATGGTCGGTACGGCTGCGACGGAGCCCAGAAGTATTTGAGGTAGTGGACACGTCCAAAGCCGAAATCGAAGCGTCTAGCAGGTACCGACGAATCGTAGAGGTAGCCTTCTTCCTCCAACACGCGCAAGGTGGTTTCACCGATCCAAAGATTTGGCGCTCTGAAGATGACTGGTCGGATGCCGGCCGCCTGCTGAACCGCTTCTGTCGCGCGCCGAATCCACTGGCGCTGTTGCTCTAGCCCTGCCGTGCGAAAATCTTCGTCTTGCTCCAGGCCTCCATGCGCCCAGCCATGCGTTCCAAGTTGATGTCCTCTCCGGTGACATTCACGTACGAGGTCCGGGTAGGCTTCCGCGAAACGGCCGGCAAAGAATACGGTCGCCTTCACATGGTAGCGGTCGCAGCACGCCAATAGCGCCTCAAGGCCGGTCTGCGATCCTGGCACCCAGTCGCAGTCGATCGTGAAATAGAGCTGTTTAGCCGAATTGGAGGCATGGGTTCTTCCGTCGTGAGAATTGGCATCTCGTCCCGCCCATTGGTTCTGCTGCATCAACGGCGTATTCCCTTCTCGACAACGTCGATAGACAGGCATGTGTTCCGGCTGTCGTAGGCAGGCATCCTGGCGATCAATCCCGCGTGACGAGCCCTTCAATTTCCACCAGGAGTTCTTTACGACACAAGTCGCCCTGGAGGAACAGCAGCCGGCTTGAGCGCATGAGGGGGGTCTCTTGAAGAGTCCGGCGCACGAGATCAATGTGCTCCGGATTCCTGAGATAGATTTTGAAGAGCGATTGTGTCTGCGGGACGTCCTCGAAACACTCGGCCCGATCGATGAGCACCTGCAAGTTTGTGATGGTTTCCCGGGCCTGCCTGTCCGGTTGCCCTTGATGACGGCTCTCATGCCCCACCACGCTGGCGGTCCCGGCAATGAAGAGTTGCATGGCGGCTTCCGATCGGCAGAGCGTGGCCCGGGCGAACGAAGGGCTGCGGGGACCGTAGCTGCTGGGATAGTTGTAAGCATCCACTTGCCGCGGATTGCCGATGTGTGTCACGGGATGGGCGCCGGCAAGGAAGTAAATCTGAAGCGGCCCGCTTCGTGTGCCTACCGCCGTGCCGGCGGGCAACGAACTGGGGAAATCAGGGAGCGTCTCGGCTAATGCTTGATGACGGCCGACGCAGAACCGGCGATAGCGTTCGAGACCGTGCTCTTCCTCGTTGATGCGGGGGAAGTAATTCCAGATTCTCCAGAGATGGGTGAAGCCCAATGGCCCGATCTGACGAAAAATGTCACGGTAGGCCATTTCCGTGGTGTGATCCAAGAGCGCGGCCGGTACTTCGGACATGGAGATTGATCCGAACAACACGTCCCCGCTCACCGCGGCGGAAAAGTTTCCTGTCTGATAGCTGCGAACGGATTGGACCGTGCTCCAGACTTCACAGTGGCGTGGGCCGTCTAATTGTGGGAGGTCAAGATGAACGACCGGGCAGCGAACCGGAAGGGACAACGGGGAGCCGAACGAGACCACCGCGAGAGGGTATGTTCGCGATACGGCCAGCCACCGAGGCAGATCGGCCGGCTCCACATATGCCAGATTTACGTCGCCCGCCGGGTCCATGACCCGTTGAGCGGAACCCGGGGAGGGGGAGGGTTGGCGTTCTCGCATACCCATTCGTCGGTAATGAACTTGATGCCTACGTCGATTTGACGGCGTAGTCGGTCACTTCAGTCACGATGGTGCGGGTCCCTCGTTTTCGCCGACGGGCGACGGTCCAGTTTATTTTCCAATTCAACACGAAAACCGCATAGTAGACAACCTTAAACAGGAAAAGCGGAAAGCGCGCTTTTGACTGTGCGAATACATCGCCCGCAAGGAGTGAAAGAACGGCACGTTCCATCTTGGGCGGTCGGTTGGTCGACACGAAGAGGGATTCAAAGGCCGGCTGATTGAATCGATGGATGAACCACGAAAATGTGTCGATCCCTCGCCGGACGGTCCGCTCAAATTCCTTCAGCCGCCTTGCATGGTCGGAGGCCCCCCGGAGAAAGGCGTCGACGACTCCGGCCCCCATCGTGCCGCTGTTCAATGCCAGATGCACACCGCTGGAAAAGACTGGATCGATAAACGCGAAGGCGTCGCCGATCATCAGGTAGCCTTCCCCGGCCATGGTCGTTCGGCGGTAGGAAAAATTCGCCGCGGCATAGGTGGTGGTCAACGGCTTGGCGTGCTCCATCCGCTTGGCGATCGGCGGAGATTGCCGTAGCGTGGTCATGAGAAACTGATCGAGCGGTGCATTGCGGGATTTGATGCAATCCGGATGACAGACCACTCCGACGCTCATCGTTCCATCTTTAAAGGGAATCAGCCAGCACCAACCGTCTTCCAGCCAGCCGGCGGTAATGTTGCCCTCATCCGAGCCCGGCAGTCTCGTGACGCCTTCGAAATGTCCGAAGATGGCGACGCTGCCGTGTTTCTTGCTGCGATGCTTGCCTCCCAATTGTCCAGACAGGAACGTGTCGCGCCCGCTCGCGTCCACCACAAACCGGGCTTCCCAGAGTCGGGTTCTCCCCTCTCGATCCTCCGTATGGATCAACGAGGTCTGGCCGGATCGGAACTCAACGCGCTGTGCCCTCACGCCTTCGTACCAGTGGGCCCCTTTGGCGGCGGCATTATTGGCGAGAATGGCATCGAACTCGGATCGCTTGACTTCGAACGCGTAGGGCTGGGATTCATCGAACGCCTGGGCAAAATAAAACATCTGCGACCGGCCATACCGGTGCGACACCATTTGTGCCCCATACTTGATGATGCCGATCTTCTCCACCTCCGGCAGCACACCGAGTTGTTTGAGCATCGGGATCGATTGAGGCAGCAACGATTCGCCGATATGAAAGCGGGGATGTGAATCCTTTTCGAGGACACAGACATTCCAGCCACGCTCGGCAAGTAATGCGGAGATCGTCGAACCTGCCGGCCCACCACCGATCACCAGGACGTCGCAGGCAAGCGTGGGCAACGAGTCGTGTGATTCAGACAGACTGGTAATCGGCATGGAGTGCTCCGCAAAGTCGAATTGACCCGGAGTATACCCAAGATATCGAGTCGTTGCTAGGCGAAGCCGGAGGAATTTCCTCCTTAGCGACGGTGCATTCATTGCCCTTCCTGAATGCCTATGCTAGGCTGCCGTCCCGCTGACATCTTTCCTTCTCACCCACAATTGGAGGATATATGAGAGTTGCGTCCGGTCTGGCGGGACTGCTGTTGGCCCTCGTTCTAGCGGCGTGCCACTCAACTCCTCTCACGATCCCTTCCGCTCCGGTAGGTCCAAACGAGCAACAACTCGGGATCGGTGAAGGTTCGAGCACGGGCATCATGCTGTTTCAATTTATTCCCATCAACCAAAATGACCGTTTTGCTAACGCCTATCGTGAAGCGTTGGCGCAGAGCGGTGGAACACGGTTGACCGATATTACCGTGAGCGAACGCTGGTTCTGGGCATATATCCTCAATGGCTACATCTTTCACGTCAAAGGAACCGGGGTAGTGGAAAAGAGCAAGTAGCTCTGTTCAATCGCACTGTTTCGACCCATACGCATGATGGATTGTCGGAGATGCCCCTGGCAGGCGTTCGTGGTCCTGTTATTCGGGATCTGCTGGTCGTGGATGGGCGTCGCTTTCGGCCAGGAACCACCGCCTGCACCGTCGGGGTTGAAACAAAAAGTGGATCTGCTGCTCAGTGGACATGTCATCGGCGTGATTCCACAGGATCAAGGGCTGTCGGTCGGCGGCAGTACCATCCCCAATACGGATGTACGGGGAACCATCGGTGCCGGGATCAAATTCGATGTCTATCCCTGGTTCACGCGCAAGATCGTGGGGGCCGAGATCGAAACGTTCGGTCTTGGAGGCAGTGTTCGATCGGCACGAAGCACCTCCGGTGGTGGGACAACACAGGCCCAGGCAAATCTGATCGCGGTCAGTACCATGTACAACCTCATGCTCCGTTACCCCGGTGACCGCCTTCAGCCGTACATCGGCGTCGGGGCCGGCTCGTCAACCGGCTTTCTCTATGACGTCAACATCCAAAACGGCAACACTGGCCTCTCCGGCAGTGGGGGAGACTGGACCTTTGCCTATCAGTTTCTCGGCGGAGTCCGTGCCTTCGTCACATCGAAGCTGTTCGTCTTCGGCGAATACAAGTATTATGTAGCTAAGTACAGCTGGGACAGCGAGGGAGCCGGGAACACCAAAATCCACCTCGATTTCCAGACCCACCTCGTCTCGGGCGGTCTTGGCTGGTCGTTCTGATTCCCTGACCCTTCACTGACAAAACCGTGGTGACCGATGCGTTCCAAGAACATCCTTGACCAATTCTTCGTGTATCATCCGGAACGCTGGCAGCACAAAGACTGGCGCGCGGCGAGCGGACTTCCCCTCGAAGATGTATGGTTTCAGGCGGCCGATGGCGCCAAGCTGTTCGGCTGGTATGTGGAGGCCCAGGCAGACCGTCCTGTGATCCTCTGGTGTCACGGCAATGCCGGGAATATCGTTCACCGGCTCGAAAATCTTCGTTTGCTGTTTCGCAAGGAGCTCTCCGTCTTTCTCTTCGATTATCGCGGCTATGGGAGAAGCCAGACACTGCGGCCCAACGAGGAAGGCCTTTACCTGGATGCCATGGGGGCTCATGACTATCTCACGCGTGTCCGGATGATTCGGCCGGAACGTCTGGTGATCTTCGGGCGGTCGCTCGGCGCGGCGGTCGCCGCCGACCTCGCCGTCCACAAGCCGGCAGCCGGGATGATTCTTGAATCCGCATTCCCCTCCATCGAAGCGGTCGCCAAGTTTTATTACGCCGGATTACCGGTGCACTGGCTGCTCGGCGCGGAATTTCGCTTGATTGACCGCGTGCCGGCCCTCTCGCTGCCCAAGCTCATCATCCACGGAGAGGAGGACGACATCATTCCGCTCGAGTTGGGCCGGCAGGTGTACGACGCGGCGAAGCCGCCCAAATCCTTCCATCTCATCGCGGGCGCGCACCACAACAACACCTATCAGGTCGGCGGGGCCTCCTACTTTCAGCTGTTCGCCGACTTTGCCGGCCACGCGGTCCGGTCGTAGAACCCAAAAAATAATTTGGCGGGCGAAGGAACATTTGGTACAGTGCGCGGCGATGTCCTCACGCCTTCTTCCCACGGCAGGTCTAAACCAGTAAGAATGTTTCCCATGAGAATCCCGCTTGCGTGTTCCCTCATCCTCCTGCTGGCCGGGTGTGCCGGGACATCGATCCTCGACGCCGAGGATCGGACGGTGAGCAATCAGACGCCACCGCCGGTCCTGGTGGCGGAGGCCGATGGTGACTCGATCGCGGATTTGCCAAGGGTTGCCGCGCAAAGTCCGCTGCTCGGCGGGCATGCGGATGAGCTGTTCGATCCGTTTGCCAGGGCAGACGAAGAAGGGGAGGAGTACGACCCGTGGGAGTCATTCAATACTTTTGTCTTCGAGTTCAATCGCCAGGTGGACAAATACGCGCTGAAACCCGTCGCTCAGGGATACGATTTCATCATCCCCGACTTTGTGCAGGTGGGCATCAGCAACATATTTTACAATCTACGATTCCCGCAGCGCTTTCTGAATAACGTCTTCCAGGGGAAAATCAAAGGCGCCGGGATCGAGGTCGGACGCTTCTTGGTGAACAGCGCCGTCGGCTATGCAGGGTTTATGGATTTGGCCAAAGAGATGGATTTGGTGACGCCCGACGAAGATTTCGGGCAGACCTTGGGATTTTACGGCGTGAAGCCCGGTCCGTACCTCGTGCTGCCGTTCCTGCAACCCTTCACCGTTCGGGATTTCGCCGGCTATGTCACCGATATCTTTCTCAATCCAATCAACTGGCTGGTCGCCCCTATCATCGAGGTCGACGGGATTCCCTCGTTGATCGCCCACAAGAACCGCACGACGACGAGTATTTTGCAGATCAGCGTGCGCGTCGGCGAGATCGTCAATGAACGGTCCCGCAATCTTGAAAAGTTCCAGGGCGTGGAGGAAGCGACGCTCGATCTGTACACGGCCGTTCGGAACGCCTATCTCCAGTCGCGAACGAGGGCGATTCGAGAGTAAGAGCGGGCGTGCTTCAACCACGGGATCGAGGGATCACTCCCAACGCGCGGCCAACCTTCGCAAACGCCGCGACCGCCCGCTCGAGCTCCGCGCGAGTGTGAGCGGCCGACATCTGCACGCGGATTCTCGCCTGACCCTCCGGGACCACCGGATAGCTGAACCCCACGACATAGACGCCTTCCTCCAGCAACCGGTCGGCCATTGAAGCGGCCAGAGGAGCGTCGCCGAGCATCACCGGAATAATGGGATGGTCGCCCGCGACCAGACGGAATCCGAGCCCGGTGAGCTCGGCGCGAAAAAATGCGGCATTTGCGCGCAGGCGTGCACGCAAATCGTCGCCCGCTTCCACGAGGGCGAGCGCTTGCATGGCGCCGGCGGCAACCGGCGGAGGCAGCGAGTTGGAAAAGAGATAAGGCCTGGAGCGCTGGCGAAGCAGATCAATGATATTCCCGCGGCCGGTCGTAAAGCCTCCGGTCGCGCCTCCGAGCGTCTTGCCTAACGTGCTTGTCACAATGTCGATGCGATCAGCGACGTTGAAGTGATCAGGAGTGCCCCGTCCGTTTGTGCCGACGACCCCCGTAGCGTGGCTGTCGTCAACCATGACTGAGGCGTCGTACCGTTCGGCCAGTTGGACGATTTTGTCCAGCATTGCCAGATCGCCATCCATCGAGAACACGCCGTCAGTGGCGATGAGGCGCAGACGGCTGCTCCGGGCGTCGTTCAACCTTGCCTCCAGCTCCTTCATGTCGGAATGGGCGAAGCGCAATCGCTTGGCTTTGCAGAGTCGGATCCCGTCGATCACGCTGGCATGGTTGAGCGCATCGCTGATGATCGTGTCGCGATCATCGAGCAGCACTTCAAAAAGGCCGCCATTGGCATCGAAACACGAACCGTACAGGATGGTGTCTTCCGTGCGAAGAAACGCGCTGATCGCGCGTTCGAGATCTTTGTGGACGTCCTGCGTGCCACAGATGAAGCGCACGGACGCCATGCCGTAGCCGTGAGTCCGGAGTCCTTGTGAAGCCGCGTCGACGATGCGTGGATGATTCGCCAGGCCCAAGTAATTATTGGCGCAGAGATTCAAGACTCGGCCCTGCGCCACCGTAATTTCCGCTTGCTGCGGACTCAACAGCCGCCGCTCGGCTTTGTACAATCCTTTGGCTCGAATGTCGGCCAGTTGCTGACTGGCGATCTGGTTCAACTTGGAATCAGCCATCGCGTCGTACAGGTACAAGGTCGGTCACATTGTTGAAGTCAAGGGAACAGAACGACTTTTCCGCATTGGCCTGACTTGATCAGATCGAAACCTGTCGCAAAATCGCTCATCGGAAACGTGTGAGTGACGACGGGTTTGATGTTGAGCCCGGCCTTGAAGAGGCCGGCGAGCCGGTACCAGGTGCTGAACAACCGCCTGCCCGTAATCCCATGGACGCGAATGCCCTTGAAGATGATGTCATTGGCCAGGTCGCACGTGATCGGCCCGGTCGGAATGCCGAAGAGCGTGACCCTCCCGCCGTTCTTCACCGCGCCGAAGGCCAGATGGAGTGCTGATGGATGACCGGACATTTCCAGAGAAACATCGACGCCTTCCCCATCAGTGATGTCCTGGATGGCTGCGGTCAGCGAGGACGGCGTCTCCGCCTTGGCATTCAAGACATGGTCGACGCCGACGGCTTTGGCGAGATTCAACCGGTATTCGCTGACATCAGAGGCGATGATCGTGGCGGCTCCGGCGGTTCGCGCCACCGCAGCGGCAAAGAGGCCGGTGGGTCCGCATCCGGCAATCAGGACCGTATGGCCGGTGACGTCGTCGACCAGCGCCGCATCGACCGCGTTTCCGAGCGGCTCTTGAATTGACGCATACTCCGGCGCGATAGCGGGAGAGGTGTGCCAGAGGACGTTCTCAGGCAGGGCGACGTATTCGGCAAACGATCCGTCACGGTCCACACCGAGAATCCGGTAGTTGCGGCAGACGTGCGCCTGGCCGGTGCGACACTGGAAGCACGTTCCACACGTGAGATGGGATTCTGCGGCGACGTAATCGCCGGTCTTGACGAGTCTGACCGACGAGCCGACGTCGACGACTTCTCCGCACATTTCATGCCCGATAATACGCGGAGGATGAATGCGGCTGTGCGCCCAGGGGTCCCAATTGTAGATATGGGCGTCGGTGCCGCACAACGACGTCGCTTTGACGCGGATGATGGCGTCATGAGGTCCCGGTGTTGGATCGGGACATGTCGTCGCGGTGAGACCGGGTTCGGGTGCCGTCTTGACCAAGGCGCGCATGACTCCATTGTATCCCAGTCCCCGCTGCTTGCCCAACGCACGTGAAATTACGGGTTGCGCAACCGTCGGCGGTCTAGGTAGGATGCGTTCATGGTGGCGCAATTGTGTCGCACTCTGACATGTTTTGCGGTGCTCACGTGCGTCATTCTCGGGAATACCGCTTCGCTGCCATTTTCTCCTCCATCGGCCTTTGCTCAGGTTACCCGGTGGGCCCGTTTTGAACTCCACCAACAGGATTCGGACGGTGATCTGCAGACCGGCAAGCCGCTCACACTGCTCATCACATTGGGCGGCGTGACAGCGGGAGCGGCGCCCATCGTGGCGCTGTGTGAATCCATCCTCTTTGAGCCGCAGATCATCACCTTGGAGCCGGATGCCGAAACCTCTACCATGAAGGCGGAAGTGACGCTCGACCCGATGCCCACCAGCCGCACGTCCGTTCATCAGAAAGCCGCTCGCATTCAGATCACGTTTGCCAGATCCCGGCCTGAGAAGCTCGAGCGGTTGATGAAACGCATCGTGTACGTGACGTTAGAGCACCAGGAGCCGGTCAGTGACAGCAGCGAGCCTCCCGCCGTACGGCCTGAAGAACCGTCCGCTGGCGAGCTGGTCATCATCGACGAGCCGCAGCCCGGCGGCACCCCGATGGCTGCTGGCGCCCTGGTTGAAGAGGATCTGATGCCGCTCGCAGACCCTGCGCAGGGCAAGGCGTATTGGCAGCAGGTGAGCCTCCTCGTCAGCCGCAGCTGGGCACGGCAGGTGCGTGGTGTGCGACGCGGGCCGAGCAGCGAAACCGTCCGCGTGCGGTTCAAGCTGTATCCCAACGGCCGCGCGCAATTGATTGAGATTGAAAAGGGGTCCGGTGTCCGTGAGATCGATGAGGCGGGGATCTATGCAGTGGTCAATGCCCAGCCGTTTCCACCGGTGCCGGGTGATGTCGGAGACGAACCGGTCGATGTGCACGTCCGCATGAGGACCGGAGCCCGGGCGAAAACGCGGGATGTGCAGTCGGTCGGTAACACATCAAATGGCAAGCCCGAAGCACCAGCCACATTGAAAAAATAGCGGTCGGTTCCAGGGCGGAAAGCGTCTGGAGAATGATCAACGCACGGCGAATCTACCTTCCCCTCCTGCTTCTTGCTCTTCTGGGCCCCTGGTCGAACCTGGCACAGGCCGAAACCGCCCGTTGGAACGTCGATCCGGACCATTCCACCATCGAATTCCGTGTGGCGCACATGGTCGTCTCAAAGACGACCGGCCACTTTATGGACTACCAAGGCTTTATCGACATGGATGCCGACGCCGGAACCGTCAAGACCATCGAGGCCACGATCAAGACGACATCCGTCAACACGAAACATGAAAAGCGCGATGCGCATTTACGGAACGCCGACTTTTTCGACGTCGACAAATATCCGACGATGACCTACCGGCTCAAATCGTATAAGAAAACTGCGGATGGCTATGAAGCGGTTGGAGAGCTGACGTTGCGCGGGGTGACCAAGGACATCACGCTGACAGGGAACTTCAACGGCGTGGCCAAAGATCCATGGGGGAATCTCAGAGCCGGATTCAACGCCGAAGGTAAATTGAACCGGAAAGATTTCGGCATGGTTTGGAGTAAGACACTCGACGGCGGCGGGCTCGTCGTGGGCGATGACGTATTGCTCAAACTCGATATCGAGTGCATCAAGGCGAAGCCCTGACCCGCGCCCGATGGCCGTTGCCATTCACGCCACGACAGTCTGCACAATACCCTCGGTCACGCCACGTTCATCACCATGAAGGCAATCGTTCTCGAACACATCGGTGATATGGCCGCCAATCCCCTTATGCTCCGCGACATCCCGGTGCCGGAGCCTGGACCGGGCGAAGTACTGGTCGAGGTCAGCGTCTGCGGAATCTGCCGGACGGATCTGCATGTCATCGAGGGCGAACTTGAGCGTCCCAAGCTGCCGCTGATTCCGGGACACCAGGCCGTGGGAGTCATCAGCCGGGTCGGATCTGGCGTGACGACGCGCCGAGCCGGTGAGCGGGTGGGCATCGCCTGGCTGCAAGGGACGTGCGGACAATGTCAGCATTGTCGCAGCGGTCGCGAGAATCTTTGTCTGGCGGCGCGGTTTACGGGCTACCAGGTCGACGGCGGCTATGCCGAATATGCCGTGGTGCCGGCGCCCTATGCCTATCCGATTCCCCCCACGTTCTCCGATGAGGAAGCCGCACCGCTGCTCTGCGCAGGCATCATCGGCTACCGTGCGCTGCGACTCAGTCGGGTGCAGCCGGGGCAGCGGCTGGGCCTGTATGGATTCGGGGCGTCCGCCCACATCGCCATTCAGATTGCGCGTCACTGGGGATGTGAAGTGTATGTCTGTTCGCTGAGGGCCGAGCATCGTGCGCTGGCTCGTGATTTGGGCGCCGCCTGGGTCGGCGAGGCCTCGGAAGCGCCTCCGGTCAAGCTGCACGGCTCAATCATATTTGCCCCGGCCGGAGAACTCGTGGTGCCGGCCTTGCGTGCGCTAGAGCGGGGAGGCACCGTCGCGCTAGCAGGCATTCACATGAGCACGATTCCACCGATCGACTACGATCGTGACCTTTTTGGCGAGCGGACGATCTCGAGTGTGACCGCCAATACGCGGCAGGACGGTATCGAGTTGTTGAAGGAGGCGGCGGCGATTCCCATCAGGCCACGCACACAACGGTTTTCACTGATGGAGGCCAACCGAGCACTGCAGAGTTTGAAGGCCGGCGCCATCAACGGCGCAGGCGTGTTGGCCATCCGCTAAGCCGCCGACGGCTGGGACCATGAACTGCCGGGCTTACATACGAGGATGACACGATGCGCCCCTGGCTGAGCGTCTTCTGTGTTGCGATGATCGGACTGGGAATGGCGGAGTCCACGCTTGGGCTGGAATTTACCGCCGACCAGATTACCAAGATCGACGGACGGACTCATAAAGCCTTCATTTATTATCGCGATCAAATGTGGCGCATCGAGCACCACTCGCTGGGACCCGTCAACGTGACCATCGTACGGAAGGACAAACAGGTGGTCTGGCTGCTCCTCTCGCGAATGAAGCATTTCAAAACGCTCCCCTACGATGCCGACCAAGAGCTCCGTGTCAGGCCGGTGCTCGAGGGCGAGATCTCCCGACAAGAGATTGGCACGGAGGTGCGCGAAGGACATCCGACGATCCTGTACGAAGTGACGACGAAACAGGGCGAGCATGTGGAGCAATATTATCAATGGATCGCGACCGATCTTCAATTTCCGATGAAGCTGGCCAGGAAAGACGGCAGTTGGATTGTCGAGTATCAACATGTAAAAATGCGCTCCGTGTCCGATTATCTGTTCAATCTGCCGGTAAACTTTCAGCCGCTGGAAGACTTCGACAAGGATCCAAGCGAACAGCCAAAGAAACCATGAGGCAACAACAGGGAGGCTTATCGTGCGAAGGCTGGGTATCGCAACGGGAGTGATCATCGGGGGGTTGATCCACATTGGGCTGTCTGCATGGGCGCTGGACGTCGCGGATGTGACGAGAGAGTGGACTCCGGAAGGGAAAAAAATCGCCGCTGAACGGGCCAAGCTGCCGTCCCATGACGAAATGGTCACCATCCCCGCCGGGACCTTCATCATGGGGAGCGACAGAAAAGTCGACCGGAACGCCTATCCGGCGGAGTTCCCCCAGCGAAAGGTGTATCTCGATGCGTATGAGATCGATAAGTACGAAGTCACCACAGTGCAATTTTTGAAATTTGTCCTTGCGACTAATCGCGATCCTTTGATCGACTGGCAATACGACGGGGGAAATTTTCAGGAAACCATGGCCAGTCACCCGGTCATGCACGTCTCCTGGTTCGACGCCGAGGCCTATTGCAAGTGGGCCGGTAAGCGGCTGCCGACATCGGCGGAATGGGAGAAGGCTGCCCGGGGCGAGGATGGAAGGATTTATCCCTGGGGCAATGAGCCGGCTGGCTTGAGCCGCGCGAATTTCGGCCGTACGGGGTTGTCAGGACCGGTGCGTGACCGGCCGGAGCGCTTATTGCTCTATCCCCCGATTATTTCGGTCGATAAGTATGAGAACTCGGTCAGCCCCTACGGCGTCTTCCAAATGGCGGGTAATGTGGCCGAATGGACCGCGGACTGGTATGACTCCAACTACTACAAGAAGGCACCGGACCGGAATCCGAAGGGGCCGGACAAAGGGACACAGCGGGCCTTCCGTGGCGGAGGCTGGATCGACAGCACGCCGTCCGTGCGTCCTGCTCAACGGAACGGTACCGAACCCCAGACCAAAATGAACTGGCTCGGATTCCGCTGTGCACGTGATGTTAAGGATCAGGGCGAGGTGCCTGCACCCCCGCAAACGAATCCACAATAATCCGTCTGCGTCCTCCCGGTTCAGGGCTCTGGTCGTTGCGACTTGGCGCGCCGGAGACTGTGGACCTGCTCGCTCAACTCTTTCACGAGAATGCCCATTTTGGGATGTGAGGGTTCGAAATCAACCGGAAGGTCGTGGTGTTTGAGACCTTCGCTTGCAGTGGGGCCGATGGATGCCACGATCATGTGTTTGCATGCCTCTCGGAATGCTTGGGCGGCATTCGTCCGTTCCGCGAGCTGCATGACGTGATCGATTTGGGCCGCGTTCGTAATCACCATTACGTCAAACGCACCCCTGATCACGTCCTGGATCCCCGTTTCGAGCGGCCCTGTGTCCTCCGGAAGCGCCCAACGGTACACGGGCACGGAAAACACCTCAGCGCCTCTCTTCTTCAGATCTTCAACCATCTCCGGTTTGGAGACACCGTATTCTTGAATCGCAATCTTCAGACCCTGCACCGGACGGTAGTAATCCAAGGTGGCGATCACGTCATGCCAGGTGTTGGGTTCCGGCACGGTGATATTGGCTTCCATACCCATGGCCTTCATCACCGCCAACGGCTTGGGGCCGCGAGTGACGACGATCGTTTTCTTAAGCGCCTCGACGATTTCAGCGAGCGGATAACGTGTCTGGAGCACTTCGAACAGTGCTTTGGTGCCCACCCCCGTCATCAGAATCACAATGTCGACCTGCTGGAGAATGAGTTTCACGCCGAAGCGAAACACCGCGCCATTGTCTTGAAGCGGGATCGGAATTTCCCTCACGGCCGGGACGACCAGAGGTTCTCCGGCATGCCGCCTGATTAATCTCTCCATGTCCGATGCCATCCGGCTTTCAAATGACAACACCCGTAATCCGTGAAAGTCCCTGGGCAGGGGCGGTGGCGGAGGAGGCGTGTCAGGTTGAACGCTTGGCGCGGCTTCAGGCTGCGCCGGAGGAGCGGGCTTTTCAGGTTCCCCGCAAATCGAGAGGAGCGCCATGATGTCGGATGCTTCGTCGAGCAACGCTTGGATCGGTTGGTCCTGATCGGTACCGGCTGCAGCGAGCAACTCGAGCCAGAAGACGCAATCATCGGCGTCCCCCGACGCGAGGTTGCGGTTCCGATGAAAATCATCCTCCGACCAGGCTCGCGCGAGGGCACGGCAATTCGCGGCGAGCGTGGTCGCGGCTTTCACCAGGGGCGTTTGAATGGCCAGTGTTTCAGGCGTTTTGGGGAGCGGGGCGCACAGCTTGAGGATGCCGATCGCGAACTGTTTCGTCTTGTTTCGGAGCTGATCGGTCTGGTCTGATCCGGTCATGACACGGTTCTACCATGCCGACGGCGCAGATTCTCACTGCAAACGGTTATTTCGCATCTCGGGCGCAGCGAAATCCGGTCGATTCGTTTCTGACCGTCGGGTCGCTGTCGACGCGAGTAAAGATGCGGACGGTGGGGGTTTCATTTTGCCAACCTGACCCCCGCAGGACGCGCCTCGTGCCTGTGTCTGGACCCTTGGGGTTTTTCTTGGGGCTTCTTTCGTAATAGCGGGCATCGTACCAGTCGTTGACCCATTCCCAGACGTTGCCCGCCATGTCGTAGACCCCGTAAGGACTCTTCCCGGCTTCGTAACTGCCGACCGGCATCAGAGTCTTTTCCCCGACCCACTGTTGATTGTAGTTGAGATGCTTCGCGGTGGGTTCCACGTTCCCCCAGGGAAAGCGCCAATCATGGTTGCCTTTGGCGGCTTTCTCCCATTCCGCTTCTGTCGGCAGCCGTTTGCCTGCCCAGACGCAATAAGCAGCCGCATCGGACCAGTCCACATTGACGACCGGACGATCGACGAGTGACTCGGCGATCTCGTCCCCCTGCCAGAGATTCCTGGTGGGGTTTTTCGGATTTTGCGGTACGCGGTGCCCCGTGGCCTTGACAAAGTCCAGATACCGGCCGTTGGTGACCTCATAGATGTCGATCTCATAGCTGTCGAGATACACTTCATGACGCGGGTACTCGTCGCGTCCTCCATCACGGTCGCCCGACGGTACGCCCATCGGAAAAGGACCCATGGGAATGACCACCATCGGTGCTGGGTCTTTTCCCGGCAAGACGGACTCGGCCGCGACCGCCGGGCCTTGGCCGAAAAGGAACGACGCGACAATGGCAAGCCCGAACAGCAAAGACATACACACCTCCTCACATGTGCGCGAAACATCGTAACACAATAGGAAACGGTGTCGCACTTCCGGTGAGGGATGAAATTGGGTTTGACGGCGCTCTGGAGGCCACCTACTATACAACGGCGGGCGCCGAGCGTCTGTTCACACGAGTCTGCCGGAGGAATGCGATGGAGCGAGCCGTACACCGGGGCATCCGTCATGTGGCCCTGCGCGTGACTGATCTCGCGCGGTCGCGGGCCTTTTATGAGGAAGTCTTGTCGATGAAGGTCGTCTGGCAACCCGATGCCGACAATCTGTATCTGAGCTCGGGAACCGACAACCTGGCGCTGCATCAGATCGCGCGGGGCGAGCTTGCAGCCTACCAGCCGCCCAAGGCGCAGTTGCTCGATCATATCGGCGTGATTCTCGAAGATCCCAGTGACGTCGACCGGATGTATATGTCGATCGAGTCCAAGATCGTGTCGTTGGGCGGCGCCATCGCAAAAGCTCCGAAACAGCACCGCGACGGCAGCTATTCATTTTATTTTTCCGATCCGGACGGAAACGTCATTCAAGCCCTGTATGAACCGACCATCAGCCGACGGGTCTAGATGAGCACGATCTGGAACAGGTTGCCGCGTGAGCACTTCCTGAGTCTTGCCCCTTGGTGTTGGGTGCAGTTGGAAAGCGCCGAGCCGCCGGGGCCCTTTCCCTTCGTCGGCGGTCTCTCTCCAGATGCCATTGCCGCCCTGCAGGAAGCCCACTCCCTGTTGGCCAGTTCGGTCGATACGGCAATCAGCGACGTCTTCTCGAAGCGAGCCCCTCTCGACGATCCTGATCGTCAGAGACGGCTCGAGGACGCCTACGCTGAGGTCGTCAATGCCCGTCCCTATTTGAGCCGACATATCCGATGCGGCCGCAAGCCCGACGGGAGTTTTCAATGGGATCTGCCGTTCGAAGCGGCCAAGTCTTCGACCGTCTCGAACGGCGGACTGCGCATCTTCCACTCAGTCAAGCGACAGGCCATCCCCATCGGGTTCGATCAGCGGTCACTCGGACCGCTCGTCGGCAAAGTGATCGGCATGCTGGACGGCAGCCACCGGACTGAGGAAATCAAGACCGTCATCCTGTCCTCACCACGGGAGGCGCAGGCCGTGCTCTCCCGCCTGATGGAGGCGTTGCAACAGTATGAGTGCCTGCGCACTTCACCGGAAACCTCGATCCGGCAGCGATGGTTCGAGGTGGTGCAGGACCGCGAGACAGTGCATCTGGGTCATGCGGCGCTGCTCTATCGGCAGCAGAATGACGTGTTCCTGTTCGATCCCTGGCTTCTGCCCTGGTTCGCCGAATCGTCGGCGCCCTCGCTCTGGCCCTCGCTCCTGCCCAGGCCGGCCGCGATTTTTCTCACTCATGACCATGACGATCACGTCGATCCGCGCACCTTGCTCCACTTTCCGAAAGACACGCCGGTGATCGTGCCGAGCCGTCGAAACAAGAAGCATTACTACTACGACTATCCGGCGCTCCTTCGGGAGTTGGGCTTTGGACGCATCGTCGAACTGGCGCACGGGGACGTCTGGCCGTTTGAAGGCGGCGCCGTCGTCGCTGTGCCGTTTTATGGCGAAGACCCCTGCGACCTCGAAATGCCCCGCAATTGTTACTTGATCAGCGATCGTGGCCAGAATGTGCTGGTCCACGCCGACAGCGGTCCGACGAACGACGGACGATCCGCATTGAAGGATGACGTCATCCGGCAGCTGGTCGACAAATACGGTCCCATCAGGCTCCTCTTCGCTTCGCAGCAGCAACTGCTAGAAATCCGCAGCCATGCGGCACATGCCCCGCTGTCTCATCCGGGGAAATGGCTGGATGTTGGGGAGAACGGTTACCTGACCAACGGGTATCTTGCTGAACTTTGCGCCACAGCCAGAGCCAACCTGTTCGTCTCCTATGCCACCGGGGGTGCTGATTGGTATCCGGATCATCTCTCATTCATGTTCAGTCGGCGCAACCCCGCCAGAACGGCCTTGCTCACCGCGCATTGGGAGCCGCCTCAGGCGCTCAAGGCGCTACTCGAGCCTCATGGCTGTGCCTATCATTACGGGAGTGCACTGGACGTATTCAGTGATCGGGGGCACGGAGATATCGAGATCCGCTCTGCGGGGGAGACCCTGTCGCCGTTGAACCTGTATCGGGTTATATATGGGGAGCTGCCCTTCGTGAAACCGGGCGGCGGAGGTTGAGGGAGGACGACATGCTGATCGGGGGAACAACATGACAGGAGGAAAATCGCTCACGCTCGTGACGGGTGCGGCCGGATTCATTGGCTTCCATGTTGCGCGCCGTCTCATCGACCGCGGCGAGCAGGTCATCGGGCTCGACAATCTGAATGATTACTATGACGTGCGCTTGAAGGAGGCTCGCCTCGCGCTGTTGACGCCGTTGAACGGCTTTCAGTTCGTGAAGCTAGATTTGGCCAACCGTCAGGGGATGAAGGAGCTGTTTCTTGAGTATCCGATTCGGCGCATCGTGCATTTGGCAGCCCAAGCCGGCGTGCGGTACTCGCTGGTCAATCCGCATGCGTATACGGACAGCAACATCGAAGGTTTCATGAATATTTTGGAAGGCTGTCGGCACGTGAAAGCCGAACATCTCGTCTACGCATCATCGAGTTCGGTCTACGGCGGCAACACGCACATGCCGTTTTCGGTGCATGACAATGTGGATCATCCCGTCTCCCTGTACGCCGCCAGCAAAAAGGCCAATGAGTTGATGGCGCATTGTTATGCCCATCTGTACCGTTTCCCGTGCACGGGGTTGCGGTTTTTCACGGTCTACGGGCCATGGGGACGCCCCGATATGGCGCTATTCCTGTTTACCAAAGCCATTCTCGAAGGCAAGCCGATCGAAGTCTTTAATCACGGCAAGATGCGGCGGGATTTTACCTATATCGACGACATCGTGGAGGGCGTGATTCGGACCCTCGATCACACGGCCCAGCCGAATCCGGCATGGTCGGGTGACAAGCCTGACCCGGGAACCAGTTCAGCGCCGGCTCGCGTGTACAATATCGGCAATCACCAACCGGTTGAGCTGTTGCACTTCATCGAGGTCTTGGAACGGACGTTGGGGAAGAAGGCCGACATGACACTGATGCCGCTGCAGCCGGGCGACGTGCCCGCCACCTATGCCGATATCGAAGATTTGGTTCGAGACGTCGGCTTTGCGCCGGCAACGCCGATCGAGGTGGGGATCCCGCGTTTCGTCGAGTGGTACCGGAGCTTTTATAAGATGTAGAAGACACGGCGTCGGGCTACCGGCCCAACGCCGTGCACACACGCAGTGCTGGCGCGCTTATTGGCAGCCGACCGGTACGAATCCCGTTCCGAAGAGCCTCGATAACGCATGGTACCGCGCATTATCATAGAAGGAGTAGCTGGCGCCCCGCTGGTTCCGACCGCTCAGGTCTCCACCATAAGACGGATCCGTCCCGTAGAAAAACCCGCCACGTGTTTTTAGGACCAGATTGATCCATTCGCCATAAAGCGAGCACACTTCGGTTTGTACCGATCCGCCGGTCCAGGCGACGCTCGAATACCAGTCCTGGGCCCATCCCGGAACCGTCTGCGCCCTCGTAGCCACACCTGCCGGACCACGATCCATGGAGTAGGGCATGTCGGCGGCGGGTGTCGCCGCTTGAGGCGGCCGATACACTGGCATGTGTTCCATCGAAGGGACGACCGACAACTCTTTGAGGACCATCAGCTTGCATCCGGCCCGTTCCTTGTTGGTGTAGATCGAGGATCCATCCGGTTGCGGGCATTCCCACATGCGCGCGGGATCGGATTTTACCGTCTCGTGCGTGTCGGCAAATGCCGGTGGGGCGGCCATGACGAGCGCGGCCGCTGCGATCAGTGTGAAAGCCGTGAATGGCCGCATAAAACACCTCCCATAAAGCAGTGTCAGCGTGTACTTGCGTGTCAGCATTGGCACTTGGCTTGTCGAATACAGACAAGCTATGCCATCGCTGAAGAATCCGTCTATTCATCTTTGGAGGGGTGTGCGGGAGAGCGAACGGCTGTAAAGCCGCAGCTGTAGCCGATTCACGCCAAGCGGTCGATCACCGCCTCGGGGGTCAGGCCCTCGAGGCTTGTGAACGTACAGTCCGCTTCGTGCAGTTTATCAATGGGATAGGTGGTAGCCAATCCCAGTACCCGCATGCCGGCCGCTCTGGCCGAGCGGATACCCGCCAGAGAATCTTCGAGGACCAAACATTCAGCCGGGTGAATTCCGGCATCCCCTCTGCCGGACGCATTGAGACGCTCGCAGGTCTGAAGATAGATCGCGGGATCCGGTTTTCCAATCGGACAGTCTTCGGCGGTCACGATGACGTCGAAATCGGACTCGATTGTCGTTCCGGCCAGTGCGTCCTCGATCTGTGGTCTGCGCCCGCCGGAGGCGATCGCAAGTCGATAACGTCCTTTCGCCGCTTTGACAAAGTCGACGACGCCGGGAAAGAGCAATGGCTTGTGCCTGGCGCTATGGGCACGAAAGAGTTCGGCTTTTCGCGCTTCGATGCGGATGAGATCAGCCTCGTCGCACCTGCCATCCCGCTGTTGGAGCAGCATCCTGGCGCAGGTTCTTTCATCCATGCCGAGATAGGCGTCGTAATAGTCTTCCCTGCTCAGAGTCAGGTGCGAATCGGCAAGCGCCTGCTGGAAGCAGAGGAGGTGGGGAGTCTCGTCGTCGGCAATGACGCCGTTGAAATCGAAGAGGATGGCGCGAATCACAGCAGGTCAACTCTACCTGAGCGTGTCGTGGAGCAACAAGCGGGCGGACCTTGTCCGATTGGTCGTGCTGGGGTATTCTCGCGCCGGCGTGTCTACATGCTCCGATCCAGTGGGTGGCTATGACTGATTACGGTGTGCTCGGCAACCTCCTCGTTATTTTCTCTGTGTCGATCGCCGTCGTCTTTATCTTCCATCAATTCAGGCTCCCTTCGATTGCCGGATTCTTGGTCGCCGGCGCCCTGATCGGGCCGCACGGTCTAAATCTCATCGGGGACATCGGTACGGTGCAGGTCCTCGCAGAAATCGGCGTCGTGCTGCTCCTGTTCACCATCGGGATTGAATTCTCACTGGTGCAACTGGCGTCGCTACGGCGACTGCTGTTCGTCGCGGGGCCGATCCAGGTCGGCAGCGTGCTGCTGGTCGCTTGGCTCGGAGC
>DASVBB010000164.1:0-6509 GCA_036376045.1 Nitrospira sp. | reverse complement strand
CCTGCATGGGTGCAATATGCCGGTGGACCGAACGCCCACCTACCTGGCAGCGTGGCATCCGCCACTGTCAATCTGACCGAAGGCGACTATGTGGTCATTTGCTGGATCCCAAACAAGAATGGTGTCCCGCATGTTGCGCTTGGGATGCAGAAGGCACTTTCCGTCCAAGGAGGGAAGCCGACGAAGGTCTCACAGCTGAAACCTTCGGTGACGATCAAACAGATCGATTATCAATTCATTTTTTCAAAGCCAGTAGAATCCGGCCTTCAGACGATTGAGGTCACCAATCATGGCAGCCAACCCCATGAGGTTGTCGTCGTGAGACTGACCCCGGGGGCCACAGTCAAGGATGTGATCGCCTCGTTCGAGCCGGGTGCGTCGGGTCCGCCTCCGGGCGAATTGGTGAGCGGAATAACGGGAATCGAGAAAGGGGAGCGAGTGTACTTTACGGGCGAATTCGAGCGGGGGAGGTATGGGTTGATCTGCTTTGTCCCTGATGCGGCGACGGGACGGCCTCATTTTCTTCTCGGCATGACGACCGAGTTCACGGTGGAGTGACGAACGAACGGGGAGCCCCGTACGGGAAGGACCATAAAGCCGGTCAGTGTGGCACGCCTGACCGGCTTTATGTTTATCCAAAAGGATCTCGAGAACTATCCGTTGCATCGATGTCTTGCCCAGTCCTATGGCGCATCCTTCGTTCCGCACAGGCGCGCCGCAATCTGCGACGACGCCGAAGCCCAGCCGGCTGGTAGTTGGCTATTGGCTTTGAGCCACGGCTTCCCCAATCATTCTCGCTGCCACGGGACAAGCGACGGTGAACCCAAAAAAGGGCCCAAAATCCTGCACAGCAGCGAGTCCAGTGACATAGAGGTTGGGCAGAGTTGTTTGAAATTCCGTATCGAGCATTGGAGAGCCGTTATGCGTCTGGAGGTCTCGCGAAATCGTCGTGCGGTCAAGAAACGCGGCATTCTGCATATTGGGTACATAGCCCGTCGCCAGAATGATGTGATGCACATGAACGGTTGTCTCGTCGTCCAGTGAGATCTCGTATGTGCCAGCAGCTAGACTGCGCGCGGCGACGATCGTCGTCTTCTCGTGAATATGAATATTGGGTTGATGCACGCGCGGTCCCAGCCACGCTTCAAGCGTAAGACGTCCTACCGCCCAAAAGTCATTACGGATCTTCTCCTTTGCTTCGGATGTGGAGCGCCGCCACCACCCGTGGTCTTCCAGGGTTTGCCGCACCATAGGTTGTACCCAGCTCCAATCCGGTTCGGTGAATTGTGGCGTTGGGTGGCGATGTGTGATGTGAATTTCGTCGGCCCCCTTTTCTCGGATCAACGCTGCCCATTCGAACGCGCTCTGTCGCCCACCCACGATCAATACTCGCTTTCCGCGCAGAAATTCAAAATCAACCATATCGCAGGTATGCGTGTACGACCCGGCCGGCAGTTTGTTAGTCAGCTCGGACGGGTATTGCTTGAACCACGCAAAGCCGAGACTCAATACCACCTTGTCTGCGCGAAGCTGTGAGCCGTCGTCGAGCGTTGCTGTATAGATCCCATTCGATCTGGCGAGATGTGTGATGAGGGCGGGGTAGGGTGTCAGATCATACTGTCCCATGAACCAGCTCGCATAATCGAGAAACATGTCGAGTGGAACCGGTTTGACTTGCGAGGGCGTGAGCCCACGCATATGGAAATACGCCTGAAAGGTCGCGACATCCCGTGCGTCAAGGTGCCAGTCAGGTCCCGAGCGCAAAAACATGCCGCGCGGCATATGCGTCTTCCAAAAATCGAGCGTCTTGCCCACGACCGTCACTGGTACGCCCAAATATTTCGCGTACGCCGCCGTCGCAATACCGTACGGGCCCGCGCCGATGACCAAAAGTGCAGTCCGCTTCGTCTTCACTCCGAGTCATCCTCTTTGCCATGTGGTCCTCTCTGTTGAGAGGCCACTACGACCGGCGTGCTGCAATTCGCGATTCCGCGGAAGCCCAGCCGGCATCGAACGGGTGACCGGGGCTATCGATGTCGATGACCACCGGTGCGTGATCCGACGGTAACGGTTTTCCTTTCCGCGCCTCGCGATCGATCTCGGCCCAGACCACGCGGTGTTGTAAGGAGGTGGTCACCAATAAGTGGTCGATGCGCATGCCGACGTTTCTATAAAAATTGCCGGCGCGGTAGTCCCACCACGTGTATCGCCGAGCTTCCGGGTGATGCAATCGGTACGCATCGACGAATCCCGCGTTCGAAAGCCGCCCCAAAGCCTGCCGCTCGCGCTCCGATACGTGCGTACCACCGTGACAGGCGGCCGGGTCCCACACATCGATATCTTCGGGCGCCACATTGAAATCCCCGCCGATAACGGCCGGTGTCTCCGAAGTGACGGCCTTGTTGATCCAGCGAGCCAGTTTGTCGAACCACGCGAGCTTGGCTTCATAGAAGGGTGAGTCCACGAGCCGGCCGTTCGGCACGTATACACAGATAATGCGCAGGCCGCCGCATTCGGCAGCGACCATCCGCGCCTCAGCCATGGGTTCATCGTCACCGGTTTCAGACGTCTGCGCCAGCCGTAGCGGTTCTCCAAAATTCGTGACGACGCTGCCGATTCCGCACCGACTCGCGATCGCCACGCCGTTCCATCGGCCTTCGCCATGGTGCACCAGCTCATATCCAACCTGCTTGAACGATTCGACAGGCGCATCCGCGTCCGCCAGCTTGGTTTCCTGCATCAGAAGCACGTCAGGCTTCGCCCGATCCAGCCACCACCTGACTTTTTCCAGGCGAGCCTTCAGTGAGTTGACGTTCCATGTGGCGATGCGCATGGGTACAGATTAACTCATCCCGGGCGGAGTCTGGGGCACAAAAACGGACGCAATTAACGATGGGGATAGCGATCCGAAGGCCATGGGCGAGGGGCGGCCATGCCAAAGAAGATTTACAACAGTTTTACATCGTTTTTTCCTCCGGTGAATTGCGACGAGTCGCCAACCCTATTACCATCGGTCGCAACGGAAATCCTCTTCCCGGTCCACTCCACAATCGTTCTTGAGGAGGTTCTATGCGCTTCTCAAAAGACGCGTGCGCAACATGCAGCCAGCGGTTCCTTAGCATCGGGCTCGTAGTCGCGAGCATAGCCATGTCGGCAACTACCTTTGCGGATCAACCCGCGGTCGACCATCCTCCTCAGGACAGGGCGGCTCGGTTTGCTGTGTTAGGGGAGTACAATCGCGAGGCCGTTCGGGATAAAAGTACCGGTCTGGTGTGGGAACGATCGCCGGCGCTCGAGATGTCGGATTGGGAAATGGCACAACGACGGTGTTCGTCCAGCCATGCCGGTGGTAGCACCGACTGGCGCGTGCCCACGGTTCAAGAACTGGCTACATTGGTGGAGCCTTCTTCAATCGAGGTGAAGCTTCCGTCGGATCATCCCTTTGCCAATGTCGAGGCATCGATCTATTGGTCGTCGACAGAACGGCGCGGGAATAGGGCCTACGCGTCGTTCGTGAGCTTCAGCAGCGGTAAATCAGCGACACTCGAAAAGTATATGCCGAGCTTCGTGTGGTGCGTACGCGGCGGTATGAGTGAGGGGAAAACAATCGGACAGGCTCAGTAGGTTGAATGAAGTAACGCATCGGCCAACAGGCCGGACTGCCACCAAGTTGTGCCAAACGCCCGCCGGTCGAAGGATCAGCGGGCGTTGTGTATTTCAAGTCGAAGAAGGGGAGGTGAACGGTGATTTCGGAGGCCGCACCGAGGTGCGAATTACTTTGCATCATGGAAGATGACGCCGAGCGTAAAACGTGAGCCGGAGCGAACGGTGCTCACACCGTGCCGCATGTTGACCCGGTAGTAGCCCCGGCTTCCTTCTACGGGACGGTGTCGGGTCGCAAAGATCACGATGTCTCCCTGCTCGGGGGCTAAGACCTCACCACGTGATTGCGCCCGTGGGCGCTGCTCTACAAGCAGGAATTCACCACCGGAAAAATCGCGTTCAGGCCGACTGAGGAAGGCGGTGAGCTGCAGTGGGAACGCGATCGCTCCATAGAGATCCTGATGGAGACAGTTATAGTCCCCGGCACCGTAGCGAAGTAACAACGGTGTGGGCTTGGTCTGTCCGTTCCGACGACAGCAGGCGAGCAGTTTCTCGTGGCTCAGCGGAAAATTCTCCGGCTGCCCCAACGCCTTTGCCCAGGCATTGGCAATCACTGCAAGACGAGGATAGATGGTTTCGCGCAGGACTTGGACTAGCGACGGTAATGGATACGCGAAGTATTTGTATTCCCCCTCGCCAAACCGAAAGCGCTTCATGTCGATCCGGCTTCGGAACAACCGGTCCTTCGTGTAGAGGGCGATGAGAGCATCGCACTCTTGGGCCGTCAGCAGTGGATCAGTCTTGGCATAGCCCCGTTGCCATAGCTCTGCTTCAATCGCTTTCCAGTCTAGTCGGCCCAGTCTTTCTTGGATGGTCATGACAGCCGCTTGACCAGCTCAGTCAATTCGTCCTAAGTAATGGATTTAATTGCGCATAGACCCCGCTGTCGATTGTGGTCATTCCTAACGACTATCTGTCAAGACAGCATTTTCGGAGTCAATTTGGAGGGACTAAGACATGAAATATCTGCTCCTGTGTTGCCACGAGGAGAAGAAATGGGATTCTATGTCCAAGAGCGAGTGCGACGCCGTGATGGAAGAAACCATGTCGTACTGCCAGGCGCTGAAAAGGAGCGGTCACCTTCTTGGGGCAGAGCAACTCGAGCCTATACAGACGGCCATGAGTGTGAGAGTCCGAACCGGGAAGCTGTCCGTGACCGACGGTCCCTTTGCTGAAACGAAGGAGCAGTTGGGTGGGTTTTTCCTGATCAGCGCCCGAGATCTGAATGAGGCAATTCAGGTGGCCTCGAAATTTCCCTCGGTGCGGTTCGGCACCATGGAAGTGCGGCCGGTCAGGGACATTCCCGGCAGCGGCCATCACTCGGCTTGATCGTACAAAACCATGAACCATGGAGCTACAACATGAACACAACCACTGCCTTCACCGGCGGATGTGCTTGCGCCGCGATTCGTTATCAAACCACGGCCGAACCGGTGCTGATGCTTCACTGCCACTGTCGCGACTGCCAGCGAGCCAGTGGCGGGCCGTTTTCGTCTTTCGTGATCGTGCCTGCCGAAGCATTCACGCTCATGCAAGGCTCGCTACGCTTCCATGCGTCGCCGAGCGAAATGGGTGGCATGACCCGCCGGGGCTTTTGTCCTGACTGTGGGGTGCCGGTGGTGATCAAGCCAGACGCCGTTCCTCAAGTGGTTGCGATCAGAACGGCGAGTCTGGATGATCCAAGTTGGTTCAACCCGCAAATGGACGTGTGGATATCTGACGCACACCCGTGGGATCAGATGAATCCCGCACTGCCGAAGTTTATAAAGTATTCTCAATAAAACTATCATTTCTGGAAAGGAGCATAGTCGTGGGAACGAATACTATTCGGCTTCATCGTGTGTTGCGTGCAACACCAGAGAGGATTTACCGGGCGTTTCTCGATGCCGATGCCATGGTCAAGTGGCTGCCGCCCAACGGATTTACCGCCAAAGTGCACCACATGGATGCCAAAGTCGGCGGCACCTTCAAGATGTCGTTTACGAACTTTACGACGGGCAAGAGCCATTCCTTTGGCGGCCAGTATCTCGAACTCGTGCCTCATGAACGCCTTCGCTATACAGACACATTCGATGACCCGAATCTGCCTGGGGAAATGAAAGTGACGGTTACGTTGAAGAAGGTCTCCTGCGGAACGGAAGTGCATATCGACCAAGCAGGCGTCCCTGATGTCATCCCAGCCGAAGCCTGCTATCTGGGTTGGCAAGAATCGCTGATTCTTCTTGGGAAACTCGTCGAAGCGGAGATCCCTGAGTAATATCGCCGGCTGAAGAATGGGAAGGTCCGCACGCCGGCAGGATGAGGTGAAGAGTCGCAGAGAACGATGCCGACCGGCCATCGGCTCATGATGACTAAACGAAACGACAAGGATGTCCAGTGCTCAGTTTTTGTCGGCGTGAGTCTCGACGGCTTCATCGCGCGGCCGAATGGCGACCTCGACTGGCTGATGGGTGAGGGCGGCGGCGACAGCGCAGAGTACGGCTACAACGAATTCATTGCCGGCATTGATGCGATCATCATGGGTCGGAAAACGTTTGAAAAAGTGGTGACGTTCGATAAATGGTTCTACGGCCACAACCGGGTGGTCGTCTTGAGTCATCGCTCGCTCGATCTGTCTGTCGCTCAAGCACGCGGAGGCACCGTGGAGCAGATGGCGGGGTCTCCACCAGAGATTGTTTCGAGGCTGGCTGCCTCCGGTGCGACCCGTCTCTATGTGGATGGCGGGATCACGATTCAGGCTTTCTTGGGTGCGGGACTCATACAACGGCTGATTATCAGTCGCTTGCCAGTGCTTATTGGCGAAGGCATCGCCCTCTTCGGCTCCTTACAGAACGATATCCGTCTGA
>DASVBB010000159.1:0-9725 GCA_036376045.1 Nitrospira sp. | reverse complement strand
ACAGAGCAGCGCGCCCCGACGTGACTCCGCTCAATGCGGCATCACCCGGCGTTCACCGATCCCGAAACGCAGCGCTTCGATGTCCAACTCATGTTCGAGGCGGTGCAGCACGTCATCGCTAATCGTGCCGTCGTTACGCATGGCGATCAGCGTCGCCCGCTCGGCCGTGAGCGTCTCATGACGCAGCCGGCGAAAGGCCTCGACGACCTCCGCCGTGCACTCCGGATCCACATCGCCGTTGTGCGCGAAGCGTTGCAGCCGCCGATGGTAGTGCGTGCGGAGCCGTCCCACATGCTCATCGGTCGACCAGGGCTGTTTCGCCAATTCCTCCAACCGGGTCAAGGCGACCGTTGCCGCATGCTCACGAGCCAGCATTTCCTCCCGCTCCAGGTCTCGATCATCGCCCTCGAGGTGCAGGGCGCGAATGAGAGGCGCGAGCGACAGTCCCTGCATCACGAGCGTCGCCAGGATCACCGAAAAGCTGATCAAGATGATCTCCGCTCGGTAGGGCAGCGGCATTCCCGCGCTGGTCGTCAGCGGCAACGCAAGCGCCGCCGCCAGCGTGACGATGCCCCGCATGCCGGTCCACCCGATGAGAAAGATGCTCGACCAGGCCGGCATCGGGTCTCTCGTCCGGAGGCTTCGGCTGATCCAACGCGGGATGAGCGCCGCCATCGGCACCCAGCCGAAGCGGACCACGATGGCAGTCAGGCTGATGACCGCGCCCGCCGCCAGCACCGGGCCGAACTGTTCGGCAGGAATGGCCTGACGGAGCGCGCCAAGCTGCAGGCCGATGAGGATGAAAATGAACCCGTTTAAGACGAAGACGAGCAGGTCCCAGACCGCACGACCCTGTATCCGGGTGACCGGTGACACCGCCTCGCTGAAATGCTGCCGGAAGTGTAAGCCTCCTGCCACACAGGCCAGCACGGCGGACGCGTGCGCCTGTTCCCCCAAGACCCAGGCCACGTACGGGGCCAGCAACGTCATCGCGATCTCCGTAAAGCTGTCTTGGGTAATACACAAGGCCCACCGCGTCGCCATGCTGACGGCAAGCCCGATCGCCACGCCGGCAATCCCGGCAAACAGCATCTGCAGGACCGTCGGCCCAATTTCGAAGGCTCCGCCCACCGCCGCCCCCACCGCCGCCCGGTACAGGATCAACGCCGTGGCATCGTTGACCAGACTTTCACCTTCGAGAATTGTGACGATGCGGCGGGGAATACTCAGTCGTCTCGCAATCGCCGTGGCAGAGACTGCATCGGGAGGAGACACAATTGCACCGAGTGCAATCGCCTCAGCCCATCCCATGCCCGGCATGAGCAGACGAGCCACGGCCGCCACGGCCCCGGTGGTCGCGAGCACCAGTCCGACCGCCAACAGCGAGATCGGACGGAGGTTGTAGCGAAATTCCCGCCATGAGGTGAAATAGGCTGCCGCCCAGAGAATCGGAGGCAGGAACACCAGGAACACGAGGTCGGGGCTCACCGTCACGACCGGCAATCCCGGTATCAGGCCCAACGTCAATCCGCCGATGACCAGCAGAATCGGATAGGGAACCACAATCTTATGGGCGAGCGTCGTGAGGGCAAGCACGACGCCAAGCAGGAGAATGACGACTTCGAGTTGATGTAACCCATCCATAACGGTCTCGATTTCGTCTGTCGACAGGTCGGCTACGCGCCGATAACGGCGGAGTCAGATGGCTCAGGAACCGTGGACAGCACAAGACCCTGCCTTAGCGGAACGTCGCCAGCATGACAAGCACGGCGCCTCCGCACGTGGCGGAAGGAAACGGACGAACGTCGGGGTTGTTACAGCTTGGGTAGCGCTCGGGATTTCTCGAAGGATACGGCGCCATCGAGCACCACGAACACGGCAAGCAACAGCAGGAGCACGCCGCCGTTGCCCCATCCGTGTGGTGACAAAATAAACGGGCTATTCGTGGTGCCGGTGAAGAGCCCAATCGCCCCGCATAGACATCCGAGGGCGGCGGCGATGCGGCCGAACGTCGTCCGCCTGAAACCTGGTTCCATGACACACCTCCCGTGGTTTCTCACCTGACGCCAGGAGAGAGCCTCCTTGTCGTGACGAGATGAGAAGGAATCGACATAAATTGGGCGCAGGCTAGCGCCTCCTTAAATACTTGTCAATCGGAGGGAGGAAGGTGTGGGAAGGATGCGGGCTGCTTAGCGGCCCGGAGGTGCGCTATCCGGGATCTGCAAGGTGATCGAGAGCGCGGGTCCGTCTGGGGCGACCTTTGCCTCGATCTTGTCCCCGGTCTTCAACTTCCCAGAAGCGCCTTGGATCTTGGTGTCTGCAGTCACGCGGAGGCGCACCTGATGACCGGAGATTTCTCTCACCACCAACTCATCCTCTTCCCAATAGAGCACATCGCCTTTGATCTCGGAAACGGCCTTGGATTGAGCAGGTTCTGCCGATGCCGTATGGCCCATCCCGGCAAATACAAGCCAAAGAGTCAATACAAGTATCATAGACCTAGCCTCCTCCCTAGACTCAGCCTACAAATCCCTATGACCCTTGTCAAATCGCAGGAGCCTTGTCCTGAGGGCACGAGCCACAGAAATCTAGGGGTCGGACGAGACGCCAAGACCCGCGAAACACGCAATGGTGATTGAATTCAAGGAAGACAATGGCGTCGACGAACACCCAAGGAGGCTACATGAAAGCGCTCATTCATCTGGCGATTGCGCTGTTGGTGTCATTGCCCGGGCTTGTCTGGGCTGAGGATGCGGTTCACGGAGGCTACCGTGGCATCGCCACGATCTACTACACGTTCATCTGGGGGATTCTCGTCTACGGCCTGTGGGATGCCTTCGGCAAGAAGGCGTTCTATGTCGGGGCGCCGGTCATGGCCGTCATCATCTATTTGCTGCTCCCGTCAACGTGAAGTAGAAACAACGGGAGCCGGAATGGGAGACGGCATATCCGGCAGTTCGTCACCGTCAATCAAAAAGCACCAGCCCTCGTGTCAGTCGACGATCCAGATCGCCAAGCCTTTGCCATCGAGGAGCAGTTGATCGGTCACGCCGCCGCCGAAGAGCCGTTTCATCCGAGAGGTTCCGTGCCGGCCGACCACGACGGTTTCATGCCGACCGTTCCGTGCCTCTTCCAAAATATTTCTGGCGATATCGTCTTCATGCCCGATCTTCAATGACACCTGTGTCCTGTCGAATCCGGATTGTGTCAGCGTTTCGCGAGCCTGAATCAAGATTGGACACTCGGATTCGGCTTCCTGTCGAATCCAGGTTTCTTGTTCCTCACGCAATTGCTGACTCAACCGTGCTTCGTCGACGGGATTCTCGGCTCCGCCATGTTCCAGCAGCTCTCGAGGCATGGGCTTGAGGACGTGAAAGAGCGTGATGGCGGCATTGGTCCCGCGCAGGAGTGATCCCACATACTCGACCGCGCGATGGGAGTGCTCGGACTCATCCACAGCCACAAGAATTCTCATAACGTGCTCCTTCCCAGGGTTGGCCACGGTCTCACCGGGCGTGGGTGATTGTATGCTGACCCCAGCCTCTGCAGTTCTAGGAAATTCCCTGGCGGATCATCTCCCTAGTCTCAACTGTGCATTCAAAAACGGAATGCCTTCGCGTGGTGCAAACGGAACACCATGCGAAAGCATCCCATCGCCGTTTCCATTTCTCGAAAGACCTCCTCTCATTTTTCTGCTACTCTTCCCGCATGCCTTCCCGTGCACATCATCATTCGCCTCGTCATCGCGGACCGCGGCGCCCTCGGCGGGGATCGGTCTGGCGCTTCCTGCGCTGGAGGTGGCGGGAGGCACGTGCGTTTCTTCGCGCCCTCTGGGCTTCCCATCCTGCGATCAGCCTCCCGGTCGCGGCCGTCTTGATCTTCGTGTGCTGGCTGGCCGTCAATTGGCTGTACCACACCCTCCATAAGCCCACGGAACTGTTATTTCCACTGGACAATGCGTTGGACAAGAACCTGGCGGAAACATGGCGCGAGTACGGTCCTCTGTTCCGTGAACACGCCACCGCCGTCATCACGCCGGAACTGCTTGCAGCATTGGCGTACGTCGAAGGCAGCGGGAACCCCCTTGCCCGCACGTACTGGCGCTGGCGGACATCGTGGAATCCCTTTGAATGGTACCAGCCGGCTTCGAGCGCCGTGGGCATGTACCAGATCACCTCCGGCACGTTTCAGGCCGCCAAGCACTACTGCGTTCACGACCATGTCGTCGTTGCAGAAGGACCCTGGCACGATGTCCGCGCGTGCTGGTTCAACAGTCTCTACACGCGCGTGTTGCCGAGCCATGCCATCGAGTTGACTGCGGCACTGCTCGATCGCCAGGTGACTCAGGCCGTCGGCTTCCGCCCGGCTCCGCTGCCACGCAAGCAAGACCTCGCGGCAATCATCCATCTCTGCGGCGCTTCTGCGGGGCAACTCTACGCCGCCCGCGGATTCCGCCTTGTTCCGGGACAGCGCTGCGGAGACCACGACGTCCGGAGTTACCTGGCTAAGGTGCACACGGCCATGCAATATTTCGGGCGTCTCTCCGCACGCACACAAACCGGAGGGTAATCTCGAAGATCCGCCCTCAAACACCTGAATATCCGGCAACTTTCTCTCACGGACGGTCGACTGGCAGGACCGGCCTCGCCTATGGTACGTTGACTAAGACTCCCCGATTCATTCGTAAGGCAATCACATCGTGACGAACACACGCTCAGGACGCGTCCTGTTCACCATACTGTTGCTGGCGACGCTGGTGTGCGCCGGCTGCGTGGGGACGTCGCTGCTATACAATCACGCGGATTGGCTCATTGCCAGACAGATCGACGGCTATTTTGGTCTGAATCGATCGCAGAAAACCTTTGTGTCCTCGCGGTTGAGCGGCATTCTGGCGAACCACCGCCGAGAAGCCCTTCCGCGCTACGAAGGCGTGCTGCGGCAGGCCAGAGAGCGGGCAGCGGACGGGCTGACCGCCGATGATCTCGATTGGGCTTTCGGGCAATACGATCAGCTGCGAGCCGATTTGTTTCGCCGCTTCGCGACCGACGGTGCCGAATTCGTCCGCCAGGTCAACGATCCACAGGTGTCGCGGCTCAAGCAGACGCTGCAGAAGAGGCTGGCACGGGAAGAAGATCTGCTCCGTGACGACGCCGCCAAGCGTCAGGCCAAACGCGTGGAACGCATGCTCGGACTTGCCCGCGAATGGATGGGCCCACTGTCGGCCCTGCAGGAACAGGAGATCGCCAGGCTCACGATGAGCTTTCCCGATTCCTTGCCCTCGTGGTACGCCCATCAAATGTATCGCCATGAACAACTTGTGGCGCTACTCGAATCCAGACAGAGCGATCAAACCGCCGCGCGGCTCGAGGCATGGCTGGTCCATCAGGACCAGGATGCCGATCCCCATTTCGCAGAAATCACGGCGCAGATGCGGCGGCACATCAAGGGGTTGGTGATCAGCCTCGATCGTTCCGCCACTCCGACACAACGGCGCCATTTTCTCTCAAAACTGGACGAGCTCACCTCGCTGGTGCGGCATCTCCAGGCCGCCTGATAGGCACTACTCCCCTACGAGCTGACCGGTATCGGGATTCAGGACGGCGAGCCTGCTTCGCGGCCGGCCATTGATCGTCGTGAATTCCCCGCCCACGAACACCCTTCCTCCGGACACGACTATCGCATGCACCGGACCATTCGCCTCCGGACTCCAGGGCGTCAGCAGACCGGTCGCCTTGTCGATGGCGGCCAAACGCGCTCGGGGTTGTCCTCCAATCGTGGTAAACAAGCCGGCGACGTACAGACGCCGTCCGTCATCGAAGAGGCTCAAGACCGTATCGTTTGCGGGCAAGTTCATGCTCGTGGCCAAGCCTGCGGCACGATCCACCGCGGCAAGATTTTCGCGTGCCTGTCCTCCGATTCCATCGAAACGCCCCCCCGCATACACCACACCGTCGGACACTTGGAGCGCAAAGACCACATCACCGGCGATGCCTCGCACCGAAGGATTCCAGGGCGTCGCGAGGCCGCTCCCCACATCAAACCCCGCGAGATTGAACCGGACAGCCTCCTGCCCCAGGAGACCCACCTGCTCAAAGCTGCCGCCGACATATGCGACGGAGCCGCTGATGGCAAGCGCTTTGACCTCGCCTTCAAAGACGTTGGGATTCCAGGGCGTCGCCAGCCCCGTCGTGGCATCGACCGCCGCCAGATTTCGCCGTGCCTCGCCCCTCAGACCCATTCCCGGAACGACCACGGCATTGACGAGTTCGAACACGCCTCCCACGTAGATCACCCCGCCGGACGAGGCCAGCGCGTTGACCAAGTTCGCCGTGCCCAGCTTTGGATTCCATGGCGTGAGTTCGCCTGTGAGGTGATCAACGGCCGCCAGTCGCCAGCGTTCCGCGCCGTTCACACTGAAAAAGCTTCCCCCGATGTAGAGTGCCTGGTTCTCGAGCACCAGGGCCGTGACGGGTCCGTCCGCCGCCGGATCCCAGGACGGATCTACGGCGCCATCAACCGTCACATGCGCAAGCGTCTGCCGCGGCAACTGACCGACTCGAGTGAATTGTCCGCCGGCATACACGCCACCGTTTCCGTCCGACACCAGCGCAAAGACCGTATTGTTTGCCTCGGGAAAGGTGCTGCCGGAAGCACTTCCCCCGACGGGGTTGGTCTCGGACGAGAAAGCGGGATCGCCGCCGCCACTGCACCCGGCAAGCAATCCGACCCACAGAGCCAGACACACTGGGAGCGAGTTCGACCATCGCATGGCACCAGCCTGAAGAAACGACATGGCCACGACCTCCGTTGAAGAACCCGAGACGTAGTCGGCGTCGACTCACCATAGAGAAACGTGCAGGCCGAGCGTACCAGGGAGATCACCAGTCACATCCTCGTACCGCGAGGATTGACGCGGAGTCACGATGACGCGGGAGAGAGAAAACTGGGGGAAGTCCGAGTACTGTCAATAACCCTTGTGCTGGTAGATTGCCGCCAATGATGCGACCCGAAGTCAAAGACTTTATGCGGATGTGCGAACGGCTGATGGGCTTGGCGCTTCAAACCGGAGAATTATCGTCTGAAGAGTGCGACATCCTTTCGTACTACGCAAAGGAATTGCACCAGACGACCCATCCCTTGTGCGAAAAGCACAAGTGCGATACGTCGGTTTCGTCACGCTGAACGATCTGCCTGATAGGTCATCTCCTCCCGGGGGTGGAGATGAGCGCTCTTGACACCTTCGACAGCATGCCGGAGGCGGTATTGCGTACCCGTTGTCCGGTTCGTGATACGAGCGGCAAGCGGTTCGAGGCGTACGGCCTACCCGAGCCGCTGTTCGAGTTCATCCAGCAAGGGCCGTTGCCCTGGGAGCAGTTTTCTTCTCGCCACCGTGAGCTCGCACCAGAGCGCACGATCGATTTCCGGAAACTCCTGCACGTGGCCCGACTTGGGCGGCCATTCCATCGAAAAGCTGTTGCTGCGGATGGAGGCGGCGTCGATGTCTCCTTCGACCGCCCACGCTCTGATGATTTTTCCGCCCGGTTGTTTGGCAGGAGTCAGTTCCAGACCACGTCCGATCAATTCCGATCCGGTCTCTTCAAAAAATTCCCGCTTCGCCACGGAAAAAGGATTTTCCCCCTCCAGATATTCTCCTTTGGGAATCGACCACGCCCCGTCATCTTTCCTGGCCCAGAACGGTCCTCCCGGATGGAGGATCAATACTTCAAGTCGCGCCTCACGCCGCCGGTACAGCACGATCCCCGCACTCAGCTTCTTCGCCATCTGTCGTTCTTCATCAACCGAGAGGCTGTCTTAACCTTCGCGAACTTGACCGGAGGAGCGAGGTATCCACCGGACTGAACCGGGAAGGAAAGCTGAGAAAATTCCAGAAGGCTTCCGCCCGTTCGAAGCCAGAAAGGATCGCTCCGAGAGGTCCGCGAGCGAGGCTAAGACAGCCGAACCCCTACTTCGTCGATGTGCTTCAAGAGCTCTGCCGGGTCCTGATACACGCGATAGGCGCCTGCTCGCTCCAGTTCTTCGCGGCCATACCCGCCGGACAACAGCCCAACTCCCAGCGCAAACGCACGGCGTGCCGCCAAGAGATCCCAGACGCTGTCTCCCACGATGACACACCGGTTCATCGGCACATTGAGGCGGTGACCGGCCGCAAGGAACAAGTCCGGGTCCGGCTTTGCAAACCTGACATCATCGCGTGTCACGACGGGGACGCCATGACCCAGCTTCAACAGTTTCAAGGCGTATCGGGCATTCTCCAGTCGTCCACTGGTGGCGATGGCATGGCGAACCTGCCGGTCCGCGAGGGTGTCGAGCAGTTCCTGCGCGCCAGGGAGGACGCGCAACGACGGCGCCTGCTCGGCATAGATACGGGAATGGACCTCTTGAATGCGCTCGGCTTCCTCCTTCGAGACCGGCCGCCCGGTCTCCCGCAAGACGGCATTGAGCATGAGCCCTCCGCTCATGCCGATCTGACGGTGAATCCGCCAGACTGGCAGCTCAATGCCGGCTGCTTGGGTCGCTTCACGCCACGCGAGGACGTGCTGATAGACACTGTCAATGAGCGTCCCGTCCAGATCGAACAGGAACGCCATGGGCTCAGACCCCTGGTCGTCAGGCGTGTTACCCTTCGAGCTTGGCATGCATCTCAATGTTCGTATTCAGCAGTTTCGAGATCGGACAGCCGGTCTTCGCGGCCTGCGTGGCTTTGTCCCACGCGGCTTGATCCGCCTTGGGCACCCGCCCTTTGACGTCGAGGAGAATATGGGTGACCGCCCACCCCGCCTCCAGCTTGTCGAGCGTGACCGTGGCCTTCGTTTCCAGCGATTCCGGCGTGAGCCCGGCATTGCCCAACTGCGCGGACAACGCCATCGTAAAACAGCCGGCGTGCGCGGCGGCGATCAACTCCTCAGGATTCGTGCCTTTCCCGTTCTCAAATCGCGTCCCAAAGGAATACTGCTGATTGGTTAACACTCCGCTGTCGGTCGACACCATCCCTTTTCCACTTTTGAGATCGCCTTGCCAGGCTGCCGATGCTGAACGTTTCATAGCTCCTCCTTTATGAATATTACATGGGTGCTGAGATCGCGCGTATTATGGACTAGACACGTCCGGCCTTGGGTCTGGGACAAACCCGTGGCGATTCGGCATTTGGATGGTGGGAAGTGTCGCGGCATCGACCACAGTATGCTCGGCGATGATGCCGTTTTGATGGAGCAGCCAGGCGGTGACCGAATAGACTTCCTCTGCCGTGAGCGACTGCGGCGCATCGAAGGGCATCGCCCGATGAATGTAGTCATAGAGGGTTGTTGCATAAGGCCAATAACTACCAATAGTTTTCAATGGTGTAGCGGTCGACAGTGTCTGTCGGCCCCCGACTAACCGATCCATTGGCCCTTCCGTCCCCGAAGATCCATGGCACTTCGCGCATTTTGCCGCATAGACCGCTGCGCCTTGCGGGACGGTGCCGCGGCCGGGCGGCAACCCTTGGCCATCCGGACTGATATCGATATCCCACGGACGAATGTCTTCGGCAGTGGCCGGCTGGCCCAGATCAACACGACCGACCGGCTCATCGGTCAACCGGCTGTGCAGGATGCACCCGGCCAGCAGCACCGTCATCAGACTCACGAGCAGATGCCTAGACATGAATGTTTCGCACGCGTCCGTCTCGTTCGATCTTCCAGCTTTGGATGCCATTATAGTGGTAG
>DASVBB010000157.1:0-10317 GCA_036376045.1 Nitrospira sp. | reverse complement strand
GCAGAGCGCGTCGCTGTGCGTGCCGTCGGCCAGGTAGGCACCCAGGATGGTCCAGTACAACAGAGACGCTTTGTAATTGTTGTAGCGATCCACGGCCGCAGCCCCGTCGAAGACCAACAGCCAATCGACCCCGTACCGGACCGCCGAAGCCCGGAGCTCCGTCAAAGTGTGGCCGCGCAATGAAGACAGGGTCAGAAATCCTATGCTCCGGCCTCCCTCACCGAGCGAGATCCGTCGTGACCAGGCCAGTACCACATCACGGTCGCGGCCGGTCCATTCAAACTCCCGATAAAGAAATCCCGTTGGGTGCAAGTAGAGGCCGAGCTTCGGCGCGGTCGGCCGCGACGGCGCGATGGTCGCCGCCGGGGTGTCGACGAAACGCGATTCCTCCTGCCGGATCACGCCCAGAAGTGCATCACGCGAAAGGCCCTGACTGCTCGCACAGCCAGCAGCGGCCACGAGGACAGCGAACAGGGGCAAGGACCATGGGATCAATCGAGCGCCTCTCATCCTTGACGGCATGCCGGACGTCCTCCATGGGCGGTCGCTCATTCTGTGAGCGGTGTGATGCGATCGGCCACAGCCTGGATGACGCCTTCTCGTTCTCCGGCCATCTGCAATCCCTGGAAACTCAGGTAATACCCGCCATGAGTCGGCGCCTGGATGGTTGCGCGGAGTTCAACGCGCGCGCCGTCCTCGACGTCGGGATCCTTCACGGTGGGAAAACCGCAGATCCCGAAGACGGCCACGTTGATTGAGGCTGTCTCGTCTTCGAGGTAAAAGAGGTAGGCCCCATAACAGACGGTGCCGGCAGGCAGCTTATACGGGTCGAGCGGCTGGACGTTGCGCACCGTGCCGGAGAGCACGACTTGCTTCAAGTGGTAGGTCGCAGGTTCATCGAGGATCTCACGGATCGTGGGAGAGTCGGCTGCTGACGCGCGCGCGGGCAGGAGGAGCATGAAACCAATCGAACAGACCATCAGCCAACGCACAATGAGTCTTCGGGACATTGGGCCGAATATTAGCACGTCTTCACCGCCCAGACGATGGATGCACAACCTTTCGCTCACCGAGGTCTGTCGCTATAATCCGCCAGTTCAAGTGAGGAGGAATTCATGACGAGACCGCAGCAGCTGGACACCTATGTCGTCGAACATCGCGCACAATACGAAGATCTCCTGGGCCGGATGGTTGAAATTCCCTCGATCAGTATGGATCCCGCGAGGGCAAACGACATGCGGCGCATGGCCGACCTGGCGGCACAGGTGCTAACCGATATGGGCGCCGAATCCCGAATTGTCGAGACCGGCGGCTATCCGATCGTCGCCGGTGGCTGGACGGCCGGCGCCCAATATCCCACGGTGACGATTTACAACCATCTGGACGTCCAGCCGGCTCAGGAGCCCGAATGGCAGCAGCAGCCGTTCGTCTTCAAGAACGAGGGTGGGATCTATCGAGGACGCGGCGCGACGGATGATAAAGGTCCGGCGCTTGCGGCGCTCTTTGGGGCACGCTATGCGATTGATCAAGGCGTGCCGATCAACATCCGGTTTCTCTGGGAGCTCGAAGAAGAAATCGGCAGTCCGAATTTTGCCGCAGGGCTCAAGAAACGGGCGGAGGTGCCTTGTCCCGATTCGGTGCTCGTGTCCGACACCATTTGGATTGCCAAAGGCCGGCCGGCGATGCCCTATGGATTGCGAGGTCTGATCGGCGCCAGACTGACGTTACGGACAGGCAGCAAAGACGCCCATTCAGGCGTCACGGGAGGTGCTGCGAGAAATCCTCTCGCTGAGCTGATGGACGTCGCCCACGCCTGCGTCAATGCCAAAACCGGTGAAGTGAAAATCCCGGGCTTCTACAAGGATGTCGTGAAGCCGACAAAAGAGGAGATCAAGAGCTTTCTCAAGTCGGGGTTTCAGGTCAAGCGCTTCAAAGAGGCCTACGGGCTTCAGTCATTGCGGACCAATGATCCGGCTGAAGTCATGCGGCGCATTTGGGCGGCTCCGACGTTTGAGATACATGGCTTGAGCGGCGGCTATCACGGACCAGGAATTAAAACAGTGGTGCCGAGCCACGGCGAGTTGAAAATCACCATGCGGCTCGTCCCTGATCAAACGCCGGCAAAGATATTCGCGCTGTTCAAGAAATACGTCTCGAAGGTGAATCCCAGCGTCAAAGTGGACCCCGAAAACATGCTTCATCCGTTCAAAGGCAGTTTCGAAGGTCCTTATGTCGAATGCGTGAAGCGGGCGGCGAAGGCAGCGTTCGGCAAAGAGCCGGCATTTATCCGCGAAGGAGGATCGATTGGGGCCATGGTGACAATGCAAAAGGCCTGGAAGGTGCCGATACTGTTTCTCGGATTGAGTCTGCCGGAGCACGGTTATCATGCCCCGAACGAATATTTCGATTGGGGCCAGGCCTCACACGGCATGAAGGCGTTCGCTCATTATTTTGCGGAACTGGCCAAGATGGGGCGCTAAAGAGGAGCGCTCAGGTTTGCTCAGGCGCTCTGGCTCGACCACACATAAGCCTCGCGCTGCTCGCCTGCGGAACTCGTTCCATCCTGAGCGATGCTCGAATGGAACTTCTAACAGTCCTCGGCGTCGCTAGGGCGACCGCACCTCCTCGGCAAGTGTGGTACCCGAGCCTCCGCGCATTCGCAGGCCGAGCGCTCCTCCTTCTTAAAGACAAGAAGATGTTTATTGCTGATCCATCTGCCAGCGGCCCGGGCGGCCGGGCATGGCGACTGCGGTCGTGACGTGCTCGATATAGCGGTTGCGCGGAATTTCCTGGGCACCCAAGCGCAGCACGTGCGGCGAAGATTGTTGGCAATCGATCAGACGGAATCCCCACCTGTGCAGCTGGCGTGCAAGGAAGACGAGGGCAACTTTCGAGGCGTCGTCCACCTTCGTAAACATCGATTCAGCGAAGAATGCACCGCCGATGGCCACTCCGTAGAGGCCACCGGCTAATTGAGTGCCTTGCCAGGTCTCGACGGAATGGGCATAGCCCTCTGCGTGGAGCGCCGTATAGGCCTCGATCATGGCCGGCGTGATCCAGGTACCGCCTTCAGGGTATTGCGGTCTGGGTCCGGCGCAATGCTGTACGACGGCCTCAAACGATCTGTCGAAGCTGACCGTGAAATGGCCCGGCCGAAGGCTCCGTTTCAGGCTGCGCGGAACGTGAAGATGTTCCGGGAAGAGCACCGTTCGGGGATCTGGTGACCACCAGAGAATCGGCTGGCCCTCGTTGTACCAGGGAAAGATGCCGTGACGGTAGGCTTCCAGCAGCCGTTCGGTCCGCAGATCACCGCCGATCGCGAGCAGGCCTTCGGGCGTCGCGTGCTCGACGCCGGGAAAGCTGAGATCCCGGGGATTTCGGCTCAACCGAACCATGGCTGAGCGGGGGTCGTCATCCCTTGTTGGGGGCTCCTGAGGCCAGGAGCGGCTGAAAAATCGGATCGGCGTCCAGGACGGATTTCAGCGAGTCCGCTCCAATGAAGAAATCCCAAATTTGCTGGGAATTTCCCGGCACCTCTCCGAACCATCGTCTCGCTTCGGTAAGGCGCTCGAGGATGGCGCCGTTATTTCTGTTCGGCGTAAACAACAGGCTGTACGCCTTCGTATATTCGGCAATGAACTTGTCGAGAGGGATTTCTGCGAAGGTGCCCGCTTGATCGGCGTCCTGGTAGGCCGCACGGACGTCCTTGTCGTCAAGATTCCGGTTCCACGCGACCTTGTTGATACGGGACCACGCTAACTGCAACAGCGCTTCGGCTTTAGCCGATTTCCGTTCGGCCGGCACATCTTTGACCAGCTGCTCGTGCACTTCAATCGAGCGATCCTGATCGAGATTCCACCGGAGCGCCACACCCCAACGGAAGCGATTGTCGAGCTGCTCGGGCCGAACTTGGGCCAGGGTTCGCAGCGCGGGTAGCAGGCGATACAGGTAATCGGCCGTCGTCGGCTGTTCCAACCCTCCCATCTCCATGTCGAGCGAGAGGTCCAACCGCTCTCCTTGCGCGTACACATTCCAATACTGCTCGTTGACGGCCATCGCCAACGCCGGATCTTTCACGCTCAGCTTGTGCGCCTGGACCGCCTCTCGCAAAATGGCCGCGTACAGATCTTTTGTCAGGACCGTCAAAGCCTCTGCTTGATTGGGATCGATGATGAGGACGCGATTCAGCAGGGCCACCCGATCGCGCAAACTCGGGAAGGCCGCGGCCCGGGCCGCCGAGGCGACCAGCAGGCCCGGAGCATCGTCGGGTCCCCACCACACGACGGACCCGGCGATCGCCTTGCTGGATTCCGTCACAAACGGGACAATTTCCTGCGGGACGCCATCCACCGGACTACCGCCATTCACCAAAAGATTGACCACGGCCGAGTCGTTCGGGAATCCATGTTTCTTGAGGCCGGTGAGCACCACCCATTGCGTGTTGAGGCTCTTCACCGCCCGCCGTGCCGGCTTGACCGTGTTGGTCCATTTGTAGCTGCCCGGTGCTTTCGTGATCGGCGCGGTGAGGGGATCCTGATAGGCCACGTTGAGCGTCACCAACGTCGTCGGTACGGAGACCGGCGGGGCCTGCGGGCGTACGCGGAAGGACGCATTCGGCAACGGCGTCGTCGAGACCGCCGTGAGACGAAGGCCGCTGCCCGGGGGGGACAAGCCGATCACATCCATCACGAAGGAGGAGGCAGGATAGTGGTCCAAGTCGTCCCGGAAAAACGGCAGAGCCCCATTCGTCGGCCAGAGGATCTCCATGCCGCCGTCCACGCGCGCGAGTGCCGGTTCATCTGCGCCCTTGATGCCGTGCCAACAGGTCTCCTGAGGACTCTCGGACGGCGCCGCAGAAGCACCCGGGCCGGACTGTTTCAACCGATACTGGCATGCAAAGTCCAGATTTGCGGTTTTGCTCTTGTCGCCATTTGAGATGGCCTCCGCATATTGAAGCGCTACTGAGGCGGCCGGTGAGAGCCCCTTGGACTTTTTCTTGGGGGACGTGGCATCTGCAGGCGCCACGACGAGGAGGAGCAGCACGCCGACGAGCATTGTGACGATCGAAGAGTAGGCCGGAACACGTGTGGACCTGATCATGAGCAATTCACTCCTTGAGGCAACAAGCGATAAATCCAGGTACTGTACCATGCGGATTTTGCAGTGCGAAAGGGGCGTCAGGCCTACCGGTCAGGGTTGTGGCGGGGGTGGTGTGGCCGAACCGGTAAACTTCACCAGCGAGCGGATATAGGCCAGAACAGCAGCCTGGTCTTCCTGAGACAGGCGATCGTCCCAGCCGGTCATTGCAGTGCGGGGCTTTCCTTTGGCGATGGTTTTCAGCAGGTCCTGGTCGGACTTGGCTGAGGTTTGGGCGGAAATCAAGTTGCCGGGCCGTGGTGACAACGAGGTCGCTTGCCGCCCGTCGCCTCGCCCCTCCGGGCCATGGCAGTCCGCGCAATGTCGTTCGTAGATGATCCGTCCGTGTTCGAGATTCACGGGAGCCACGGGTGCCGCCGGCGCGTAGGCCATGCTGCCGAGCAGCGATCCGATCACGCTGAACCCCGCTCCGATTGCCATACGCCGTCTCACGAACGTGCTTTCGGCTTCCACGTTCGGAGAATTTGCTGCCGGAGTTGGGCGCGCTCATAGGCCGACAACGGAGGCGGCTGATGGTGCCGGCACAACGTCACAGTGTCGCGAAGCGAACCGATGAATACTTCGCAGTTCGGACAGGCGCCGAGATGCTGTCGAAGTTCGGCGCAAATGTCTTCTGGCAACTCGTCGTCGATATAGGCGGACAGTTGGCGAAGAATATCCAGGCAACGATGTTCACCCGGCGCGTGATGAGGGGGCTCGACGGATCGGGCGCGTCCCGGCAAGGCTTTTTTCCGGCTCATGAACCGCCTTCCTTCGGTCGCCGTTGCTCTTGCGGACGGCGAAGGTCTTCCGCCAACCCGTGTGCGCTGAGTTCGCGCCTGACGAACAATCGCGCCCGATGCAGCCTCGATTTCACCGCTCGCTCACTCAATCCCATGATGGTGCCCGTTTCTCCGGCCGACAAGCCCTCCATATCTCTCAGCACCAGCGCCATGCGGTATTTCTTCGGCAGTTTGTTGATAGCCTGTTGGAGCGCTTCACGCAGTTGCTTGTTTTCGAGCGCCTGCTCGGGCGTCAATCCCTCGATCGGAATTTGTAGACGAAATTCACCCTCGGACGTGGGGACAAATTCCTCGAGCGACAGTTCACGTTCGGGGGCTCCCTTGCGTTTTCGGCGCATGCGGAGGCACGCGCGGGATGCGATGGTGTAGAGCCATGTGGAGATTCGGGCCTCCCCGCGGAACTGTTTGAGTCCGCGATAGGCATTCAAGAAGGTTTCCTGCACCAGGTCTTTCGCCCACTCGGCTTCCCCGCACAGGCGATGGGCGTAGCGGTATACCCGATCGACATGGTCTCGATACAGCTTATCAAACTCGTCGGTAGTTTGTGGAGGACGGGGAGCGGACTGTCCCATCGTCTGGCGAGTCTAGGGAGGGGAGAGCGGCTCTGTCAAACTGGTGCCGAGTGTTACGTCGCCGGTTTGGGTGCCTTGAGCACCTCGACCGTCACACGGCCATCATCGATGTGCAAGGTCAGTGATTGCCCGACCTTGACGGGAGGCACGCCGATCTTCGCATTGACCATGACCACGCCGACCGGCGTCCTGAAGAACACAAAGTTGGATTTCGTTTTCGACACAGGGCCCGATAAGCGCACATGGGCCGGTGATCCGGAGGGCGGCGCCTGGCTGACCTGCAAATCGAACTGCAAGTCATGGACGCCGATGACCGTCTGCGAGTTATCGACTTCGACGGTGACCTGATCCCCTTCATGGTAGGCAGAGAGTTTGGCTTCTTGTGTCCCGTAATGCACGGTCTGTTCTCCCTCGGCGGTCCAGTAGTGCAGCGTTTTCGCCGAATCGGGACCGGGTGTCATCGGTCCGCCAAGATAGCGGTGAACAAGGGATCCGTCGTTTCGGCGGCGGATCTCGACGACAAAATGACGTTCATGCACCCAGAAGGAGACTTCGTGGGAGCTTTTCAGGTCCTTTAACGTCGTTTTCGAACTGAGAGTCAATAATCCGACCGGTGTTTTGAGAAAGACGATGCCGGTCTTCGTGCGCCACACTGAGCCCTTTAACGTAATTGAGGGATCAACTTCGACCGGCGCGGCAGGGGAGGGCGGAGTCTCAGGAGCTGGCGCTTGTGCCGGCGCCACTTCCGATTCGGTAGACGGAGCCGACTGGGCACCTGCCAGCGCACCGTCGAGCGTCGCAAGTGCGAGCGTACCCGCGAAACACAAGGCTCGTGGCCCGGAGAGCCACCGGATATTCTGAGCAGAATTATTCATCTGAGCGGGTATGAATAGCTGTTGTTGGTGTGCTTCGAAGATGAGCCAGGGTGACTGCCCGGCCATAGACACCTGTCGACAGCCTTGCGACTTAACCATGATGGTGCAGAGGAGTCAAGCCGAAATGCCCTCGAGAAGGCACGACTATTTTTTCCTGACGAAGAGGCGAATCGGTGTTCCTGAGAACCCGTACGTCTCACGAATCTGATTCTCGAGGAAGCGAAGATACGGTTTGGTGATGTTCTCCGGATGGCCGACAAATAGCGCAAAGACGGGAGGTTGGATTGCGACCTGAGTCATGAATGCCGATTTGGTGATCTTCTCGGGCTTACCCTTTCGTGTCGGCAACGGATGTACCTCAAGGATGTTCTGCAGGAACTGATTGAGTTGTCCCGTCGGTACGCGCTTCGAGAACGAGGCAAAGACCTCGTCAATCGCTGGGAACAGGCGGCGGAGCGAGTCGGGTTTTACCGCAGCGCCGAAGAGGACCGGCGCCCAGGCGAGGAACGGAAACCGCCGCTTGAGATCCTTTTCGAATCTCTGCCGGGCCTGGTCCTCCCCCTGGCGCAAATCCCATTTGTTCACCAGCAGGAGACAGGCGCGTCCCTGACGGATGACGATGCCGGCGATCTTCGTGTCCTGCTCCGTGATGCCTTCCTGTGCATCGAGCAGGAGCACCGCAACATCCGACCGTCCGATCGCCCGGAGCGAGCGCGCCACGCTATAGCCTTCGATGCCGCGGTCGATTTTTCCTCTGCGTCTGATGCCGGCCGTGTCCGTCAACAAATAGCGGCGGTCTTCACGGACGACCAACGAATCGATGGCATCCCTTGTCGTGCCAGGCACATCGCTGACCACCGCGCGCTCCTCGCCCAGCACGGCGTTCAGGAGTGTGGATTTTCCCACGTTCGGCCGGCCGACGATCGCGACTCTTGGCATCGTGCCCTGCGCGGATGCGTCGCCGGTGGAGGGCAACAGATCATGGATGGCATCGAGCAGTTCGGCCACACCGAGGCCATGCTCAGCCGAAAGGGGATACAGATTGTCGATCCCAAGTTGATAGAAATCGGCGATCAGCGTTTCCACTTTCGGTGTGTCAATCTTATTGACGGCCACCAGCAACGGCTTCGTTGTTCCGCGCAACAGGCGAATGACTTCCTGATCTTGAGGCATCACCCCCGTCCGGCCGTCCATGAGCAGGATCAAGATGTCGGCTTCGGCAATGGCCACCTCGGATTGGTGTCTGATCAAGGCCATCATCCCTTCTGATGCGGAGGGTTCGAGCCCGCCGGTGTCGACGAGCCGGAAGGCCCGGTTGCGGTAACTGGCGTCCGCATAGTTCCGGTCGCGCGTGACCCCGGGAACATCGTCGACGATCGCCGTTTTCTTTCCGAGGATGCGGTTGAAGAGCGTCGATTTACCGACATTCGGCCGGCCGATGATGGCCACAGTCGGAGCAGCGGCGGCGGTTGGAGCCGGGAATAATGACGGTGAAGACATAGGTGTCAATCCACAAAGTCGTGGGGGACCGTAGCATAGGATTTTTCTCAAACACAACCTGCCTCGTGTTCTGCCGGCGGCTCCGATATACTCTCTCTTGATGACCGACGGCTCGATCACAGGCGCACAACACGCTCTTAATTGGGATCAGATCGATGACGTCCTGATCGATATGGACGGGACATTGCTCGACCGCCACTTCGACAATTTTTTCTTCGAGGAAGAGTTGCCGCGCCGCTATGCGGCCAAGGAAGGCCTGTCGTTCGTAGCCTCGCGTGAGCGATTGATGACCATGTACAGGTCTGTTGAAAGCGAGTTGGCGTGGACAGACCTCGATTACTGGACCGGCCGGGTCGGCATCGATGTCGTGGCCATGCACCAGGAATTAAGGCACATGATCGGGTTTCTGCCGGGCGCCGAGGATTTCTTGAGGGCGGTTCGCGCCAAGGGCAAGCGCATCACCGTGCTGACAAATGCCCATCGCACGGGCGTCGCCGTCAAATCGGCCAAAACCGGCCTTGACGGCTATGTGGATCGGATCGTCGATGCCTTCGAAGTGGGGTATCTCAAGATGCGGTCGGAATACTGGCCGGCGTGCCGCAAGCTGGTGGGATTCGACCCGAGCCGCTGCCTCTATGTCGATGACGACGAGGGTTGCCTGGTTGCCGCAAAGCGATACGGCATTGCCGCCATCATCCATAGTGCCAAATCCAGCTCTCAGTTGCCCCCCGCCCGCTCTTCCAATTTCGTGTCCGTCGAGTACTTGCCCGCGCTATTGAACGGTAAACGCTGAACTGTCGTCATAGGAGGGCCGAAAGGTTGTTGGGGCTTTCCTGCCTGTGTTAAATTCGCTGTCTACCGACCGCCCAGTCCCACATTGAACAGCGATGAGCAAAACCTACGATCATCACGCCATTGAATCGAAGTGGCAGGCCTATTGGGAGACACACCGTCCTTTCCGGGCCGTGGACGATGCCAACAAGCCGAAGTTCTACTGTCTCGATATGTTTCCGTATCCTTCTGGTTCCGGTCTGCATGTCGGCCATCTCGAGGGGTACACGGCGACCGATATTGTCTCGCGCTATAAGCGGATGAAAGGTTTTAACGTGCTTCACCCCATGGGATGGGATGCTTTCGGACTGCCGGCCGAACAGTATGCCGTCAAAACCGGCATCCATCCCGCGATCACCACTGCGCAAAATATTGCGACCTTCAAGCGGCAGATGAAACGTGTCGGGCTCTCCTATGACTGGGACCGTGAAGTCAGTACCACCGATCCCGACTATTATCGTTGGACGCAGTGGATTTTTTTGCAACTGTTCAAACGGGGTTTGGCGTATGTGGCGGAAGTTCCGGTCAATTGGTGCCCGGCGCTCGGCACCGTCCTGGCCAATGAAGAAATCGTCGACGGCAAGAGCGAAGTGGGTGGCT
>DASVBB010000149.1:0-6993 GCA_036376045.1 Nitrospira sp. | reverse complement strand
AGCCTGGGACCTGGCCTTCCACACGCTGCCGCTCTCGATCGTCGATCCGGACTTCGCGAAGCAGCAGATGAACCTGATGCTGCACGGGTTGTATCTGCACCCCAACGGGCAGGTTCCCGCCTACGAATGGAACTTCAGCGACGTGAACCCGCCGGTGCACGCCTTTGCCACCCTCTTCCTTCATCGCACCGAGCAGGCACTGCGCGGCGAGACGGATGTGAACTTTCTCAAGTCGGCCTTTAACAAGCTTCTGCTCAACTTCACCTGGTGGGTGAATCGGAAAGATCGTTTCGGCAAGAACGTCTTCGAGGGCGGATTCCTCGGGCTGGACAACATCGGCGTGTTCGACAGAAGCGCGCCCTTGCCGACGGGCGGTCACCTCGAGCAGGCAGACGGCACAGCCTGGATGGCCCTATTCAGCCAAAACATGTTGGAACTTGCCGTGGAGTTGGTGCCCCACGACCCCACTTACGGGGACATGGTGACAAAATTTATCGAACATTTCTTATTTATTGCCGGGGGGATGAACAGGCCCGGGCCGGAGGGCATGTGGGACGAAGAGGACGGATTCTACTACGATCTCCTGCGACTTCCGGACGGCAGCGCCCAGCGGCTCAAGGTTCGCTCGATGGTGGGGCTGCTGCCCTTGTGCGCCACAACGGTGGTGGAGCCGTGGCAACGGGAACTCGTTCCGCAGGTCGTCGCGGCGTTATTTGCACGTTCTCGCCAGATGCCCGAACTCATGAAATCCATGCACCCCACCGGCCCGGGGCATTTTGGTGTGAACGAGCGGGGAATCATTGCGCTGATCAATCCAGAGCGGCTCCGCCGAATCCTCTCGAAGATGCTCGACGAAAATGAATTTCTGGGCCCCTACGGCCTCCGTGCGCTCTCCAAGTTTCACGAGCGGAACCCCTATATCTTCAACGCGGGCGGTCAGGAGTACCGAGTGAGCTATCTACCGGCCGAATCCGACACCGGCATGTTTGGCGGCAACTCGAACTGGCGAGGGCCGGTCTGGATGCCGGTGAATGTCATCCTTATTCGGGCGCTCCTGAATTACTATCTCTACTATGGCGATAATTTCAAAATTGAATGCCCCACCGGATCGGGCAAGATGATGAACCTCTTCGAGGTCGCTAAGGAGATCGCGGATCGGTTGAGCCGGATCTTCCTGCGGGACGAGCGCGGCCGGCGTCCTGTGTATGGTGGGACGCAGAAGTTCCAATCCGATCCCCACTGGCGGGATCTCATCCTATTCTATGAATTCTTTCACGGTGATAACGGGGCGGGACTGGGCGCAAGCCATCAGACCGGCTGGACCGGGTGCGTGGCAAAAACGATCCAACTCTTCGGGCTTCTCGACCCCAAACGTGTCCTGGAAGGGGGTAAGAGGGCTGCATTCAAGCAGGGCGATGTATGAACACCTAGAGGAAAGATCCGGTCATTTATGAAGTGCATTCCGGAGGCGTACTACAGAGGCGCATATGCCGAAGCAGCCGAGGACAGAAAAAGAGCAGGCCGTGAAGGGCAAGAAGAGCCAGGGGACGGTCGAGCACGAGCGCTTGTCCAGCGACGGACAGGCATGGAGGCGCTGGGGACCCTATGTGAGCGAGCGACAATGGGGAACGGTTCGAGAGGATTACAGCGAGGGCGGAGACGCGTGGAATTACTTCACCCACGACCACGCCCGTTCGCGTGCCTACCGTTGGGGCGAGGACGGCATTGCCGGTCTGTCCGATGAAGAACAACGGCTCTGTTTCGCGCTTGCCCTGTGGAACGGGAAAGATCCCATCCTCAAGGAGCGGCTGTTCGGGTTGACCAACAGCGAAGGCAACCACGGAGAAGACGTCAAAGAATACTATTTTTACCTCGACAGTACGCCGACGCACTCCTACATGAAGTTTCTCTACAAGTATCCCCAGGCGGCCTATCCCTATGATGACCTCGTTCGAATCAACCGGCAGCGCAGCAAGGAAATGGCGGAATACGAATTGCTGGATACCGGGATCTTCAACGAGGACCGCTACTTCGACGTCGTCGTCGAATATGCGAAGGCGGGACCAGAGGATATTCTGATCCAGATTACGGCAGTGAACCGCGGGCCTGAGTCCGCTGATCTTCATCTCCTTCCAACCCTGTGGTATCGGAACAATTGGGCTGCCTGGCAAGCTCGTCCTGCCCCAAAACCCTCCCTGAAGCAGGTCGGCGGGGCAAGCGGGTCCAGCGCGGTACAGGCCAGCCATGCGTTGCTCGGCGAATACCTGTTCTGTTGTGAAGGCGAGGCCCCTCTCCTCTTTACGGAGAACGAAACCAACAATGAGCGGCTCTTTCCCCAATATCCGAATGCCAGCCCCTACGTGAAAGACGCCATCGACAATTATGTGATTCATGGCCAGCACGGTGCGGTCAACCCCGACAAGACGGGAACGAAAATGTCCGCCCACTACCGCTTCACGGTTGGAGCGGGCAAGACGGCGAGGGTCAGACTGCGGCTGACCCAACAAGCCGCCTCGTCGGTCGGTGCCGCGCGGGCCAAGGCCGGTAAAAGCAAGACAGATTCTCCATTCGGCGAGGGATTCGATGCGATCATGAAAGACCGCCTCCGCGAAGCGGATGAATTCTATCGCTCCGTGACCCCGCCTTCGGTTCCTCCGGATGAGGCGAACGTGATGCGGCAGGCGTTAGCCGGCATGCTCTGGAGCAAGCAGTTCTACTTCCTCGATGCTGACCAATGGCTGGAAGAACATTACGCGCATCCGCTTCACAGCGGAAGCCGGGAGTTCAGAAACCGCGAGTGGTTTCACATGGTCAACCGGGACATCATATCGATGCCGGATAAGTGGGAGTATCCCTGGTACGCCGCCTGGGATTTGGCGTTCCACACGTTGCCGCTTTCGATCGTCGACTCCGGCTTTGCCAAACAACAGATGAAGTTGATGCTGCACGGATACTACCTCCATCCAAGCGGCCAGATTCCGGCCTATGAATGGAATTTCAGCGATGTGAATCCGCCGGTGCATGCGTGGGCGACGTTGTTTCTACACCGCACCGAGCAAGCCGTAAAAGGCGATGGGGACATCGATTTCATCAAAGCCGCTTTCAATAAATTGCTGCTCAACTTCACCTGGTGGGTGAACAGAAAGGATCGATTAGGCAAGAACGTGTTCGAAGGAGGGTTTCTCGGCCTGGACAACATCGGCGTGTTCGATCGCAGCGCTCCCTTGCCCACGGGGGGACATTTGGAACAGGCCGATGGGACTGCCTGGATGGCGCTCTTTACCCAGAATATGCTCGAACTCGCTATAGAGATTGCGCCACATGACCGCACATACGCGGATATGGTGGAAAAGTTCGTCGAGCATTTCCTCTACATTGCGGCGGCCATGAACGGGACTGGCTCGGAAGGCATGTGGGATGAGGAAGACGGTTTTTACTACGACCTCTTGCGAACCCCGGATGGAAGAGCGACCAGGTTGAAGGTCCGTTCCATGGTGGGGCTGCTGCCGCTCTGTGCCACAACGGTCGTTGAAGATTGGCAACGAGAGCGTGTGCCCGAAGTGGCCGCAAGACTTCAGCAGCGCGCGCAACAGATGCCGGAACTGCTCACCTTCATTCACAAGACGGGTAAGGAGCATCGGGGGGTCGCCGACCGGGGTATTCTCGCGCTGGTCGATCAGGAACGGTTGCGACGCATCCTTTCAAAGATGCTGGATGAAAACGAGTTCCTGAGCCCGTACGGCATTCGCTCACTGTCGAAATACCATGAACAACATCCGTTCATCTTCCACGTGGGAGGCCAGGTGTATCGAGTGGATTATCTTCCGGCCGAATCAAACTCTGGAATGTTTGGCGGCAACTCCAATTGGCGCGGGCCAGTCTGGATGCCGGTAAACGCCATGATCATCCGCGCACTGTTGTCCTACTACCTCTATTATGGAGACAACTTTAAGGTCGAATGTCCCACCGGATCTGGACGAATGATGAATCTGTTTGAAGTGAGCAAGGAGATCTCGACCCGGCTCACCCGCATTTTCCTGCGCGATGCACAGGGGAAGCGTCCGGTGTTCGGCGGAACCGCGAAGTTCCAGTCAGATCCGCATTGGCGCGATCATCTTCAGTTTTACGAGTATTTCCACGGGGACAACGGCGCGGGGTTGGGCGCCAACCACCAGACCGGCTGGACAGGTCTCGTCGCGAAAATGATTGAGCTCTACGGCAACCTCGACCCGCAAAAGCTGTTGCAGGAGGGAAAACGCGGGGCGCATACGGCAGGGAGATCGGAGAAGTGAAAACCCTATCCATCCCAAGAGTGTTGTGGGCGGGAGCCGTCGGCATCCTTGTGCTCACCGGCTGCGTCTTTCGGGATGTGCGCACCCAGCAGTCGAAAATGGAGACGTATTGCCGGATCAGCGGCTCCGTGATCGCGCAGCAGGAGACAACGGCGCCAATGCTGGTGGGGTTGGTCCGCCACAACGGTGGCGTCCTGGATGATCCGAAGAACTGGAGTCTGGTTGACCACTTTGTCCTGGAATCGCCGGGGCGGTGGATGTTTCGCGCCGGTCCCGGCACCTATGGACTCGTCGCCTTCGTGGACGTGAACGCCGACCGCGTGTACCAACCAGGGGAACCGTTCCTGCGCGTCGACACGGGCCACCTGGTGACCTGTGATGCGGTCCATGCCCAGACCGAACTGGCGCTCGTCATTCCGACTGAGGGCCGCTCGCGGGTTGAAGGGGAGCTCGATTTCATGAAATTCCAGGCTCGTTCGACGAGCGCCCAACTGAAACAGAGCCTCGGCGCGGCGACCGCCTATGGGGTAGTGACCACACTCGATGATCCGCGCTTCAGCGAAGCCAATGCGACCAACAGCATGTGGCGGCCGTATGACTTTATCTTCGATGTCGGCCCTGGCGTCTACTTCCTCGAGCCCTACGATACGAAAAAAATTCCGGTGCTGTTCGTCCACGGCATCAACGGGACGCCGATCAATTTCCGTTATCTCGTCGAGCATCTGGACCGAACGAAGTACCAGCCCTGGCTGTACTATTACCCTTCGGGGGTCCGCCTTTCCGGCCTGGCCGAGCATCTCGACCAGACCATGAAGAATCTCCAGCTGCAGCACGGCTTCAAGCAGTACCATGTGATCGCCCACAGCATGGGCGGTCTCGTGTCACGTGGATTTCTGTTGCGGAATCAGTCTGGGCACAGTCGTGCGCACATCCCGCTGTACATCACGATCTCTACGCCATGGGGGGGGCATAAGGCGGCGGAGTCCGGCGTCAAATATGCGCCGGCGGTGGTGTATGTCTGGAACGACATGGTTCCCCAAAGCGCCTACCTGACCGATCTCTTCTTCAGTAACCACGACGGCGGGCCGGTGCATCGCCCGCTGCCGGCCGGTATCCAGCATCATCTGCTCTTCGGGTATAAGCATCCTGGGTCCATGTCCAGCGAGTGTAACGACAGCACGGTCACACTCGCCAGCCAACTGTATCCGGGCGCCCAGGAGGACGCCATCCGCCTCTATGGATTCGACGAGACGCACATGGGCATTCTGGACAGCATGGAAACTTCCCGATTGGTCAACCGGCTGCTCAACGACACGTCGCCTTGAAGCCATTGGGTGACGCCCCCTAAAGGAGACCCATGACACGAAAAGGCGAAGCTGGAAAAATGCTTGTCTACGTGTTGTTCGGGATCGCCCTCGTGATCGGAGCGTTGATCGCCATCGCATGGGTCACAAGGACTCCGCTCTACACGTTGCAGGCCGCCGAACGGCCGGAGTGCCTGACGTCGGCCCCCGACCGCGATGCCCTGATCGGTCTTGCCGTGTCGGGCGGCGGGAGCCGGGCGGCGCTGTTTGCTGCCGGCGCCTTTGAGGCACTCGGCAAGATTCGAATGGCTCCCGATCGACATTCGCTGCTCGAGCAGGTGTCCTATATCTCCAGCGTGTCCGGCGGCAGCATGGCGTCCAGCTATTTCGTCGCGCGTAAGCCGGGGAAATCCGTGCCGGTCTTGACGCCCGAAGGCGCCCTCACACCGGAATATGGGGAGTTCTTCACCCGCTTCAAAGAAGACATGAAGTTCGATCTGGAGGGTATGATCCTCAGGCGCCAGCTCCTCCGGCTTCGATGGATCAATCCCGCGTGGACCGCCTGGTCGCTCTCTGAATTGCTTAATGAGTCCTATTTGAATGGCATGACGTTCAAGGATCTCGCTCAACGTGAAGCGCAAGGCGACAGCCCGCATTTCTTGATCAACACCACGCTCTACAACAACGGACGCCGGTTCGTGGTGAGCACAGTGCCTCGCGAGGCCTCCCAGTATGACGTGTTTCTTGACCTTCGTCGGCTGGCTGGAGCCGGAAAGGTAGACGAGGAGGGCGAACAGATCCTTCGAGCGAGATGGGAGTCGCTGCACTCGATGACTCCCGAAGACATCAAGCTGGATATCTGTCCGATCAGAGTGGCCGCTGCAGTCGTGGGCTCGATGTCGTTTCCTCCGATCGTCGGGCCGATCAGCTTCAAGGTCAAGGGCCAGGAGAAGTACTGGCATGTCGGCGACGGCGGCTTGGCCGACAACACCGGCGCCGAATCGCTGTTCATGGTGTTTTTGAAGAAACTGCAAGAGGGCAAAGCCAAACGTGCCCTCATCATTTCGTTCGACAGCTCGTTCCCGTTTCTGGTCGGTGGCGAAGAGTTGAGCAGCCGGGCCGAGGGATTTACGCTGTTCAGCTACGATTTCTCGCGAATTCCGAGCATCATGGAGGAACGGGCAACGGCCTATCGCTCATGGTTCTTCCGCATTGCGCAGCGTCAAGGGCTCCTCCCGGGGCCTAGCCAATTTGCCTTGATCACGCTGCGGCACACGGATGCGGAATGGAAGGAGGATCTGAGCGACCTCCCTGAAACGTGCCGCACAAATGAAAACCGCATGACGAATGCCCGGGAGGTCGTCCGCCGGTTGGCCGGCGTTGCGACCAGACTCTGG
>DASVBB010000143.1:0-4054 GCA_036376045.1 Nitrospira sp. | reverse complement strand
AAATGAAGGGAACCACACTCCAATTCGGAGGCGGGTCCTACGGGACAATCTCGAGTGCCGCCATTCATGCCGGCACGGTCGGGAAGTTCGGCTACCGTCTTTCAGTCGGGCATGACCAGAATCAGCAGTGGCGGAATAGTGACGCTCTGGCATTCCGCGACAACAAATTCAATGTCCAGACCGAATATGCCACGACCGCAGACTCGAAGATTCGCTTCTCGGGAGGGCTCGTCGACGTCAACCGGTATGACGGGACAGTCGGTAATGTCTCTTTTTTGGCGGAAACACCCGCACTCGGCTATGCGCACATCGTATACGAACGACCGAATTTCTATCTTCGGGGGTTTTGGAACAACTATGCCGACACGGTCCAGACGTTGACGAACCCGATACTAGCGCCCTTCCTCACGATTGCTGACAGAAATGGCGTTTCCCAGGCGGTGTTTCGCGGCAACACCTATAACATCGAAGGACAACACAGCATTCCATTGTGGCCTGGAAATCTCCTCAGTTATGGACTCAACTATCGGTACAACACGCTGTCCAGTAATTTTATCAGCGGCTACAGCACAGAGAACCGGTTTGGCCTCTACATTCAAGACGAATGGAAATTTACCGACAGCTTCAAGGTCGCTGGAGGCGTTCGCTATGATCTGGACACATTCATCTCCCCAACGGTTAGTCCGCGATTCACCATGCTCTATACGCCTCTCCCAAATCATACGTTCCATGGCACCATTGCAGTGGGATACCGGCCGCCCACGCTGTTTGAGGTCAACGCCAACAGTCTTCAAATCATCAGCTTTCCGCCGCCCATTCCCTCTCCCGCCCCGATCAACTTTCGGGGATCGTCAAATCTCAGTCCCGAAGAAATTGTCTCCTATGAAATCGGTTATCAGGGGTGGTTCTTCAAGCACCGGCTCAGACTTCGTGCGGATGTCTTCTTTAATCATCTTTCGAACTTGATCACCCTGACCAATCCTCCAACCAACGATCCGGGTCAAGCGGATATCTATGGAGGAGAGGCTGGAACGGAATTTATTGTCACGCGTTGGCTGAGCGGTTTTGCGAATTTTTCCTATCAAGAAATCGGCCAGTCGTTCACCGGAGATGCGCTGAGGGGCGCTCCACGTTTCAAATGGAACGCCGGATTGCGGGGCGAATGGGAAAACGGCTTCAGCGGGGAAGCCGCGTATCATTATTACGGTGCAGCGACCTATCCGATCTCATCGGCCTACTCTACCTTTGCAGCGGTTCCCGGTACAGGCGTGACCGTACCGAACGGCCGCGTAGGCAGTTACAACCTGTTGAATCTGCGTGGAGCCTACAAGTTCTGGAAGCAGAAGGCCTCGGCTGGCTATTTGCGGGAGGCTGAAGTGGCGATTACTGCCTTTAACGCCTTTGATGACAACCATAAAGAGCATCCGCTTGGGGACACCATCGGCAGCCGGGTCATGGGATGGCTCACGGTGAGGTTTTGAGTGCCCGGTCCAATGTTACAGGAGTGTTAACGCTCATGAGGAACACTTACTCTCATCGCACAGGAGCGCTTACCAGGCTATTGACGGCCTGCTGCAGAGTCTTGAGAATATCGCGTAAGATTCTGACGGATACAGGTAAAGAGCGTAATGGAGAACCTCTGCGCAATCATTATCACGCGCGATCACGATATGCACGAACACAGATAACGCTCACAACTCATCGCTACGCACTGCGCGTCCATTGAGGACACGATGGTCATTGCTGGCGGGCACTATTCCGTACTGGTCGTAGAGGACGAGGCTGATATCGTCTTCGCGTTACGGGATTCGCTGGAGCACGACGGGTACGAGGTCACTGTTGCCGGCTCGTGCGCCACTGCGATCGCACTGGTGGCGCAGCAGCGCTTCAATGCGATTCTCCTCGATTTGGGCCTTCCCGATGGCGATGGGATGGAGGTCCTCAAAGACGTCCAGCGTCGCGAGCCCTCGCTGCCGGTGATCATCATCACCGCGCACATCGCCCAGGAGCGCACGATCGGATCGCTGGGCAAGGGCGCATTCGCCTATCTCACCAAGCCGTTCAACATCGAAGAACTCCGACAAACGCTTCGCCGGGCGATCGGCGTCAAAGAGCTCGCAGTCAAGGTCGAGCGGGCGGAACAATCGCTGACAGAAAGCGAGCATCGCTTCCAATCCCTCGTGGAGTCGGCAAGCGACGGCATTGTGGTCGCCAACGGGCGCGGGATCGTCGTGTCCTGGAACCGGGCAGCATCGAGGCTGTTTGGATACTCGATGGAAGAGATGATCGGGCAACCGCTGACCCTGATCATGCCGGAACGGTATCGCGACGCGCATACACGTGGATTGGCGCGGATCGAAGCCACCGGGAAGGGACGACTGATGGGTTCGGTCGTCGAGTTGCACGGCCTTCGGCAAAGCGGCGAAGAGTTCCCCATCGAACTCTCACTGGCGACCTGGAAAACCGCGAACGGCAGTTACTACAGCGGCATCATTCGCGACATTTCCGAGCGCAAAAAGGCCGCTCAAGCGCTCCACAAACTGCAGCATCAGCACACGCTGATTCTCACTCAGGCCGGAGAAGGGATTTACGGTGTCGATGAGCAGGGCAACACCACGTTCGTGAACCCCAGTGCGGCCGCCATGTTGGGCTATCAGGTCGAGGAATTGCTGGGCCGTCACATGCACGAGTTGCTGCACCACACGCGCCCTGATGGCACGGTGTATCCCATCGAAGCGTGCCCCATCTATGCCGCGATCCAGGATGGGATGGTCCATCGTGTGGTCGACGAGGTCTTTTGGCGAAAGGATGGGTCGGCCGTTCCCGTCGAGTATGTCAGTACGCCCATTACGGAAGCGGAGCGGGTCGTCGGAGCGGTCGTGGTCTTCCGCGATATTACCGCTCGCAAGCTGGCGGAGTCGGCGCTCAAGGCAAGCGAAGAGCGCTTGGAAATGGTGATCCAAGGGTCGACTGACGGCTTTTGGGACGGGCATGTGCTGCCGAACGAACATTGGAGCTCGCCGAACACACCGATCTGGTGGTCGCCGCGCGTCAGAACCATGCTCGGCTATACGGACGAGGAATTCCCCGACGTCCTGGAAAGCTGGACGTCGAGGCTGCATCCCGACGACCGTGAGCGTGTCTTTGCCGCTCTGAACGCCCATTTTGATCGCCGGGTGCCCTACGACGAGGAATACCGGCTCCTGACCAAATCCGGCGAGTATCACTGGGTGCGCGCCCGCGGCCAGGCGATTTGGGATGCCGAGGGTCGCGTCACCCGGATGACCGGCTCAATCCAATCGGTCATGGACCGAAGGCGAGCCGAAGACGCGCTCCGACGCAGCCAACAATTCCTTCAAGAGATGGCGGACAACACGACCGCCGTCATTTACGTCAAAGATGCCGGCGGACGCTATATGCTCGTCAACCGCCGCTTCGAAGAAATCTTCGGCTTGAAGGCCGACCACATCATCGGCTTTACCGATCATCAACTCTTTCCCCGTCATATCGCTGACGTCTTTCGCAACAATGACGTCGCGGTCCTGGAGCGTAACGCGACGGTGGAGTATGAAGAATCGGCACCTCACCTCGATGGTCTCCACACCTACATTTCGATCAAATTTCCTCTCCGGGATCAGGCGGGAATCCCGTACGCCCTCTGTGGTGTTTCCACCGACATCAGCGAACGGAAGCAGGCGGAAAACGTGCTCCGCTCTCATGAACAGCAGCTCCGCCTGGCGCTGACGTCCGCCGACCTCGGGATCTGGAACTGGGATATCGAAAACGACTGTATGTTCTGGTCGCCCCAGGTCGACGCGTTTCTCGGCATGCCGCCCGTCTCCGGTCACAAAACGCATCGGGGATTGCTCGCCCTGGTCCATCCGGATGATCGCGAGGCGATGGCGCGCACCGCTCGACAGATCCTGGAACCAACCCGCACGGACATCACCTTCCAGCATCGGGTGAAGCGATCCGACGGCCTGGTGCTGTCGTGCATCTGGATCGGATACATCGTCCGCGATCACGCCGGCAAGGCGGTGCATGTGCTGGGAAC
>DASVBB010000139.1:0-8673 GCA_036376045.1 Nitrospira sp. | reverse complement strand
TGCCGCGAAGGTGTCCCATTTCTGCAGCATGTGCGGACCGCACTTCTGCTCGATGAAGATCACGCAGGACGTCCGCGAGTATGCGGCCAGCAAACAGGTGAGCGAACAACAAGCGATCCAGATCGGGATGAAGGAAAAAGCAGAAGAGTTCAAACAGTCGGGCTCAGAAATCTATCGTTAAACATTCTAGCGGATGCCGGCTCGAACATCCGCTGAGGAGTGACCGCCATGGGAAAACCAAAACCTGCGCCGCTGCGCGAGCGCGATATCACCAGACAGATTGCGCGCGAATACTACAAAGAATTCGACCAGCTGATTGAAAGCGATGTGATCATCGTCGGCGCCGGGCCATCGGGCCTCCTTTGCGCCCATGACTTGGCCGACATGGGGTTCCGCACGCTGATCGTCGAGCAAAGTCTCGCGCTTGGCGGCGGGTTCTGGCATGGCGGCTATCTCATGAACAAGGCGACGATCTGCGCTCCGGCCCACAAGATCCTGGAAGAGATCGGCGTCCCTTGTAAAAAGGTCAAGGACTGCGAGGGCATGTACATCGTCGATCCGCCCCATGCCACCGGCGCACTCATCACCGCCGCCTATGCCGCCGGCGCAAAAGTACTCAACCTGACCCGGGTCGTCGATCTGATTCTTCGCCGTGAGGGCGTCCTCGAAGGTGTCGTGGTGAACAACACGACCGCCGAGATGGCCGGGCACGACATCATTCACGTGGATCCGATCGCCCTCGAGAGCAAAATTGTCGTGGACGCCACTGGACACGATGCAGTCGTCGTCAATCTGTTACACCGGCGAAACCTCTATACCGAAGTGCCGGGGAACGGCGCCATGTGGGTGTCGCGCTCCGAAGAGGACGTCATGGATCACACCGGCGAGGTGTATCCCAATTGTTTTGTGATCGGCTTGGCCGTGGCCGCCGTATACGGGACGCCGCGCATGGGACCGGCCTTCGGATCCATGCTCTTGTCCGGTCGCTACGGGGCCGAGCTCATCAAAAAGAAACTCAAGAACGAGTAGTATATTTGTTATGGATGTTCAGGATTTCCTCATACAAGGCGAAGGCAGCGAAGAGGACAAACGCGAGGCGTGGGAGCTCTTCCAGAAAGCCTATCAACAGCAAATGAAAGGCGAATTGGAAGAGGCCGTCTCCTTGTACCGGCAATCGCTTGCCGCACATCCGACTGCCGAGGCCCATACATTTCTCGGGTGGACGTACAGCTTTATGGGCCGGCTCAACGATGCGATCGACGAATGCCACCGGGCCATCGCCCGCGACCCCGAGTTCGGCAATCCCTATAACGATATTGGCGCGTATCTGATCGAGAAAGGTGAACTCGACGAAGCGATTCCCTGGTTTCAGAAGGCCATGCACGCCAAGCGATACGAAAGTCCCGCGTTCCCCCACCTGAACCTCGGCAGGGTCTACGAGAAAAAGGGGAACTGGACGGAAGCCATCGATTCGTATAAGCAAGCGTTGGCGCTCAATCCGGACTACGTGCTGGCGAAACGCTCTTTAGGCCGGCTGGTCAGCATGTTGAACTGACACGGTCGATGGGATGACCGCGGAGTGCGCATGACGGACTCACAGGTAACGGGACAGATCAACCAGGCAGGACAGAAGACGGTGCTGGTCGCCGTGACGGACATCTTTTTTTACACCAAGGTCCGTGACGCACTACTGCCGAACGGCTACACACTTGAACGGGCGCGGACTCAAGATGACATTGCCCTCAAGGCTTCGACGACACATCCCGTCGCGGTCATCCTCAATATGAACGATGAAACCTTGAACGCGTTCCAAGCGTTGGAAACCCTTCGGACCGACCCGCAGTTTGAGAAACTGCCCATTTTGGCCTTCGCCAATCACGAGGAAGTCGAAACGTGGAATCGGGCCAAGTCCATGGGCGTCACCAAAATCGTCTCTAGAAACGAGTTCTCGATGCGGACGAAGGATCTGCTGGAAGGGGTCATGTCACGCGCAACGGTGTAAGCGCGGCGACTTCCCGAGACACGTATGAAACAGTCCCGCTTACATGACCAGCATGCGGCATTGAAGGCTGCGTTCGAGGAGGTCCTCGACTGGCAGGTGCCGGCTCATTATGGCGATATGATCAGCGAGTATCGGGCTGTCCGCGGATCCGTCGGGATCGCCGACCTCTCGCATCGTGGCAAACTTCGCGTGACCGGCGAGGATCGTGTGAAATGGCTCCAAAGCGTCATCAGTAATGACCTTCTTTCCCTGCAACCCGGCCAGGGGCGTTACTCGAGTTTCCTGACCCACAAGGGGAAAATGCTGACCTACTTCCGCTGCTACCTGCAGGCTGACGCGGTCATGCTGGAGGATGTCGGTGATATCGGTGATCAGACGTATGGGGCGCTGAGGAAATTCCTGCTCTACGGCACGAAGGCCAAACTGGAAAACTGCCGTGAAAGCTGGGGGCTCTTGCTGGTCAGCGGCCCCAAGGCGGCATTGACCATCGGGGCTGCCTTCGGCACCGATGTCGACGAGCTGAAGCCGGTCAATTTCATCTCCGCCGCCATCGGCGGCCATACCGCACTGGTCATGCGTACTGAGGAAACCGGTGAACGTGATTATGGGATCTTGATCCCGGCAGAGGGCCTCGCCGCGGCTTGGGAGCGGCTTATGGAGGCGGGCACGCCCCACGGAATTCGACCGGTTGGCAGTCAGGCGCTGGAAGCGCTCCGGATGGAAGCCGGCATCGCCAAGGCCGGACCAGACCTCAACGAAGAAATTGTCCCACCGGAAGCGAACCTCCAGGACAAGGCGTTCAGTCTGAGCAAGGGCTGTTACCCTGGGCAGGAAGTCGTTGCCCGCATGGATACCTATGGCTCGGTACGCCGACACCTCGTCGGCCTTGTGGTGAAAGGCTCGGCGGTTCCGCCGAAAGGTGCGAAGCTGTTCAGCGGCAGTCGCGAGGTGGGATGGGTCAGCAGCGCCACGCTCTCACCGGAAGTCAAAGCCCCGATCGCTTTTGGTTTTCCCCTGCGCGATTTCAGCGCGGCGGGAACCAGTCTATCGATCGAAGCCGACGGAACTCGGTACGAGGCCACCGTGCAGCCCCTCCCCTTCCGTCAGGTCTCATCGTAGGGATTCAGCGCGCGGTCAGGCCCGTTCAGGATTGCGCGCCGCGGTGACGGCCCGCGCAAAGGTAAGCAGGCTCGAGCGTTCCTCGTCGTCGAGCGCAAGCAGCAAGTGGGCCTCTTCCCCGTGCATCAAGCGGAGGCTCAAAAACGGTTCCTCTCTCCGCTTTTCCTTGTTGTCCCACATTGCATCAATGACCTGCACCTTGTCGAGTTGAACGACCGAGACAATGTCGTAGCGGAAGTAGGAGTCGCCGATTACCAGGTCGAACACCACGTTGCCGGCCGTTAACAGGAGCATGTTGAACCGGCCCTGCTCTTCATAGCCCTCCGGCAGGAATTTGTTGATGTGGCACAGCGCCACCTTGCGATCGCCCAGTGCAGCGCGGATTTTCTCGCGCAGGGCATCATAATCGATCTGCAAGGCTTTCTCGTCCGGACTAGTCGCCGCGACCGCTGCGGCCTGTGCCTTTTCAAAGATTTCTTCCGCCGACATCAACCCTGCCATGACCGTACTCCTTCATTGAGTGTGACTGATGTTACTGCCTCGATCGGATGGCTCGGGCCACCCCGACGAGACCCAAGCCGGCCCACGCGAACTCTAACAGGATAAACCCCGCCCGCTGATCGACGATTGCGACAACGCCGAGCAGAAGGGAACCGACGATGTTGAGCGTCAGATATCCGGCATGAAGTTCCCGCCAGACTCCTCCTTGATTGAGTCCATAGGCCAGCAGCACCATGAGGGCGCCGACCACGGACATGACTTGCAGCCACATGCGAACGATTCCTTTTGAAACAGACTGAGGTCACCGTCTCCCCACCCGCCCATTCCGGCGATGCCGGGTTCCCATCACTATTTCAATGCCCGTGAAGCGATGGACACGGAAGCCGAGAGGCCGTTTTCAGCATCCTACGAAAGAAGGTACCGTAACCGGTGGAGAACCAAGATTGCAAGAGGCGGACGTTCTTCCTATTTCTTCTGTGCGGGCACCTTGTACACAAAGCGCGTCTTTCCGGACGCGTCGATTATCGACACCTCAAACGCTTCTTTCGTCACACGAACGAGCCCGAAATTGCTATATCCTGTTTCATTGAGGAGCGTCGTGGGATGCAAGGCTGGACTCGGGGCCGTGAGACGGCCGTAGTACGCCGACAACGGACCGCTGACGAACTCGTGAAAATCCGCCACGCCATCCTGATTCGGATCATAGGCATTGGCCTGGACCCAATGGACGTCTCCGCCGAGGAACACCACATTCGAGATTGCTTTGTGGAGAATCGCATCGACAATCACCTGCCGCTCCCGTTCGAACCCCGTGCCATCCATTCCGCCCGCCCATCCGTCGTAACCGGGCACGGCCGGCCCCCCTCCTTTCGGAATGGAGAGCGGCACGCTCGTGACAATGACTTTCCACGTCGCCGTGGATGCGGTCATCCCCTCGAGCAGCCACTGAAGTTGGTCGGCGCCGAGCATCGTCTTGGCCGGGCCGTCCTGATCGGCATTCCTGCTGCGGTACTGCCTGGTATCGAGGAAAAGGACTTCCAGATCAGACCCGTATTGGATTTTTCTGTGCAACCGGTTCGGACTCGAGACGTCGGTATGGATAGGCCAGTACTCGCGAAAGGCCTGCCGGGCCGCCGGCATCTGCGGCTCGAACGGCCCGGCAAAGTTGTTCTTCACCTCATGATCATCCCACATGGCGTAGACAGGCACCGTTTCCAACAACCGCCGCAGGCCCGCGGCTTTTCGCTGATAGTGGTGTTTGGCACGATAATCGGCCAGCGTCGTCGCGATGAAATTGGAACCAGGCTCATTCGGTGGCGACACACACACATTGTCGGCATAGATCGTATCGCCCAGAAAAATGAAGAAATCGGGTTTCTGATCACGTATCGTGTCGAAGATAGGATAGCCTGCCTCGCCCTGTCGGCAGTGGTCCTGCCCGCCCAAATCGCCACTCCAGGCGAAGGTGATCGGAACAGAATTGGAAGGATCAGGCAGGGTCGTGAATTCGCCCTGTGCCGCCACACGCCGGCGGGAGGCACGCGGCACCGTGTCCGGATCGCTCAGCCAGATGTAGTAGCGATACGTTGTGCCGGGAGCCAGGTGCTCGAACGGCACGGTCAGGGTGAAATCCGTATCCGGCCCTGTGACGACGATCGGCGTACGGGCAGCGGCGGACTGCACGGATGCCATTGCCGAGAGTGTTTTCCACGCATCAACCGAGGCCCACTCAACCTCGACCTGCATGGTCCCCTCGGTCCTGAGCCAGAGCTCTGCCGAATGGCTGGTGATGTCGCCCAGTGCCGTCCCATCAGGCAAGCTCGGCCGCTCCAACTCAGCGTGATCGGTAAATGGGCTGCCGGGCGGGAGTCCTTCCCTGGAAGGCGACACACAGGCCGTGATGAGAAGGGTCAGCAGGCAGATCAAAAGAGCGAGAACGGAGGTTCCCCGACCCTCTCCCAAGGTTGAAAATCGAATCGGAGGTCCTGCATACTCTCTCCTACCAGGAGATGCCATCATGAGCGACTTGACCTGCATGATCCAAGGATGCCAGGGGAAAATCTATTCTCCCGCGGGCACCCAACACGTCTGTAAAGAACACTTTCTGAGTTTCCTCACCTGGCGCCGGCGCAAAGGACCCCAGATGTTCGTCCATTACGCCGGTCTCACTATGGAGCAGCGAGATCCCCTCGCGGCCGAATGGTCCAAGACCGTGTCCATCATCGAAGCGCCCTCGGGCCCGGCACCAAAGTCATAAGAACTGGATTTCAACCCCACCTCAGCTCAACCCTTGCCGGCCGCCTGACTGTCTCAACGGCGCAATCCCCGTCCCAGCCCTGCCCGCTTCGCTCACCTCATGACCGGGCTGCCGTGGTGATGGATCATGAGCCATTCATCGCCAATGCGCTCGAACAGATTGGTGGCAAGCACGCGGGCATGCTGCGGTTCATCGGATTGCTGGCTCGTAATGTTTTCCACGCAAATCACCCAGGCCATGTCGCCCGCGACCTGGACCATCGACTCGGTCAGCTCAAACTTCATCGAAAATGTATTGTTGAAAATCAACACCCAGGAGTCCCGCACCGACGGCCAGTCAGAGCGGAGCGCCCACCCCGGATGCACGCACGTCACGTAATCCAGATGCGCCCACACCTCGTCCATCTTCGCGATGTCCAGGCTTTCGAACGCTTCGTAGAACTTCTGGTTCGCGTTCGTGACTTCTTGAATCCGACGTTCGAGCACGCACACTCCCTGCAAACGGATTCTTAGACCGCCTCTTCGCCCTCGTTCCCGAATCATGGCGAAGCTAAGGGCGTTATCATACTGGAATCCACGTCTCGAGGGCGAGAGAAGATTGGGCGAGCGTTATGACACGGCGAGTTTGGACGTCTGCACATGGACGACCCACACACCGCAGAGAATCAGGAGAATGCCGACGATCTCGATCACCCCCACGGCCTCGTTGAGAATGAGACCGGACAGCGCGACTGCGGCAACCGGTGTCAGATTGCCGAGGACGGAGGCCCGCGAAGGACCGATGCTTTTGACGCCGAACAGCCACGCCTGTTGGGCAACGGCTGTCGCGAACAGGACCAAATACGCCAGCGCAAGCCAGTCGGACAGCGCGACCGAGGCGACTCCGGTCTGCATCATTTTTTGATCGGTCCACAACAACGGAATCTGCAGAACCGTCGCGGCAAAGGTCGTCGTCCAATTGACCGTCAATGCAGAGACACGTTCCATAATGGATCGGCTGCCGATCGTATAGAGCGCCCAACTTGCGACACCAAGAAAGACCAGCGCTCCACCAAGCAGAGGCTGTTCCCCGGCCGAGTTGAATCCAGCCACAGACACCAATCCGACCCCCAGAAACGACAGCAGACTGCCGGCCCACACCACGCGGAACGGCACGTCCTGAATCAAAAGAGCGGACAACAAGGCGGTGACGACCGGCAGGGATCCGATGATGACGCCCGCCACGGAGCCGTTCACATATTTGAGCCCGATGAGAATCAACAGGTGGTTCCCAAGCACCCCCAGCCCTAACAGGGCAAGCGTTCGATAATCACGCCCGGCCAATGAAGCCAACGAACCGCCCTGGGACCACCAGGTGATGATTAGAATGAGAAGGCCACCCAGATCCCGTAGGACCGAGGCTTCGACGGCCGAAAAGCCGCTGAGGGCGAGCTTCTGCGCCACGATCGACCCGCCCCAAAGCACCGCGGCGATGATGATCGCTCCGTAGCCAACCGTAAGGGAAGAAACTCCTGGCATGAGGAGGGCATACAATCCTTCGTCGCAGCGGTCAAGCATATTCTATTCGAACGAGCATCAGATCAAAGGCTTGAGGAAGCGGCGCGGGACGTCCATGACAATGCTCGGGAGTTTCCTAGGTGTTTTTAATGGCTCGATTCCGTTTCATGGAAGCATGAAAAGAGAACCTTCAAATCAGGCGCCGGCTGCCAAAAAGAAAATCGCCCTGATCAATATGGCAGAGTATTCGGCCATCTTGAGCGACTTGGACGGCGTCATCACGCAGACGGCGCGACTGCACGCCACAGCTTGGAAGCGCCTCTTTGACGATTATCTCGAACAGCTCACCGCCCGAAGGGGGATCACGTTCACTCCATTCGACCTCGAGGAGGATTATCGAGTGCACCTCGATGGAAAGCCACGCCATGAAGGCGTGCGCGATTTTTTGAACTCGCGAGGGTTGAGTCTTCCGCTTGGATCTCCCAGCGACGGCGCCGACCGGGACACCCTTTATGGGATGGGCAACAAGAAAGACGCGTATTTTGAGGCCGCCATGAGAGAGACCGGCGTTGCGGTCTATGACGATACCGTCGACTTCCTGCGCCTCGCCAAGCTGGCGGGGGCGAGAATGGCCGTGGTCTCGTCCAGTCACCATTGCGCAGAAATCCTCGAGACCGTCGGTCTGACAGCCCTATTTGAGGTTCGCATCGACGGCCATGTCATCGACCATCTGCATCTTCCCGGGAAGCCCGCACCCGATGCATTTTTAGAGGCGGCGTGGCGGCTGAGGGTGCCCCCGAAACGCGCGATCGTGATCGAGGATGCGTTGGCGGGGGTTCGAGCCGGGCACGCCGGCGGCTTCGGACTCGTGATCGGTGTGAATCGACACGATCAAGCTCAGGCGCTTCGTGAACACGGCGCCGATCTCGTGGTCGGAGATCTTGGGGAGCTCTTGGCAGATCGAACCGATCTTACGACTCCATCGCCGCGGTAACCCGTTCACACCGAGGTCGTCCGTATGATTCATCGTCCCCGCTTCCATCCACCCCCGCACATCTATCCGCCTGATGAGTGGAATCTGATCGAAAAACGCTTCATGCCCGAGTTACTGGAGCAGGACGAGACCATGTTTGCTCTGGGCAACGGGTACCTAGGGATGCGAGGTTGCCTGGAAGAAGGCGGACCGATCGGGCAGAACGGGACATTCATCAACGGCTTCTATGAATCGTGGCCGATCATCTATCCCGAGAATGCCTATGGTCTTGCGACGACGGGGCAAACGATCGTGAATGTGACGG
>DASVBB010000109.1:0-3919 GCA_036376045.1 Nitrospira sp. | reverse complement strand
CCATTGTGACCAAGTGGAAGGAGCACCTTTCCGGCAGGCGTAATTGGCAGTATTGGCTGTGGAACGTGCTGATGTTTCAGGCGTGGCGCGAGCATCGTGCATGAAATTGCTGTTTGTTGTGACCGAAGATTGGTATTTCGTGTCGCACCGGCTGGCGCTGGCTGCGGCGGCGCAGGCTGCGGGATTCGAGGTCGTCGTCGCGACGCGGGTGGGGCGGCATGGAGAGGCGATTCGCGCTGCGGGACTCCGTCTGGTGCCCTTCGGGCTGGCACGCACCTATGGGAATCCCCTCCGGGAGATTCTGGCGCTGGTTCGCCTCTACCGCCGGGAGCGGCCGGATATCGTCCACCATGTGGCGCTCAAGCCGATTATGTACGGTGCGGTGGCGGCACGGCTGGCGCGGGTGCCGGCGCAGGTCAATGCGGTCGTGGGGTTGGGCTGGCTGTTCACCTCGGCGAAGGGTGTCATGCGCCTGATCCGGCCGGCGGCGCGCTGGACTCTGGCCTTGCTGTTGAGAACGCGGAGCAGTCTTACGATCGTGCAAAACCCGGATGATCGGGCGCTGCTGATCCGCTCGCATCTGCCGGAGTCGCGCATTCGGCTGATCCGGGGCGCAGGGGTAGACACGACGGTGTTTGCGCCGGCGCCCGAACCGGCAGGACCGGTCTGTGTGGTATTGGCCGCCCGCATGCTGTGGGACAAGGGGGTGGGGGAGTTTGTGGAGGCGGCGCGGCTGATCCGGCAGGCGGGTGTAGAGGCCCGCTTTGCCCTGGTCGGTGATCCGGATCCCGACAATCCGGCCTCGGTGCCCGAGGCGGTTCTGCGCAGCTGGCACGGACAGGACGGAATCGAATGGTGGGGCCGACGGGACGACATGCCCAGCGTGTATCACGCTGCACATATCGCCTGCCTGCCCTCGTACTACCGGGAAGGGCTGCCGAAGGTGTTGCTGGAGGCGGCGGCCTGCGGCCTGCCGTTGATCACCACCGACGCTCCGGGCTGCCGCGAAGTCGTGCGGGACGGAGACAATGGCATATTGGTCACTCCACGTGATGCACAAAGCTTGGCTCGAGCGATCGGAAGATTGATAGAGGATGAGAAGTTAAGACACACAATGGGAAAGCGCGGACGAGAGATCATCCTCAAGGATTTCTCATCCGAACTGGTGGTGCGGGAAACCCTCGGCATCTACCGAGAACTCGTGGCGTCAGTGATGGTCTCCTAGGGCATGCCACCATGCGGATTTTGGTCACCGGAGCAGGAGGGTTCTTGGGTGCTGATCTCGTGGAGGAGCTTCGAATGGCGGGCCATCAGGTCCGCCGGCTCGTCTCGAAAGCTTCAACTGTGAACGACGACGATGGCAATGTGATCGTCGGTGACATTCGGGATGCATCATGTGTCAGCAGCGCGATGACCGGTTGTGACTGTGTGGTGCATCTCGCCGGGAAGGCCCATGCACTCGATGACGAGGGAGTATCGGAAGCCGACTACCAGTCCGTGAACGTGGAGGGGACCCTGAGGTTACTCGAGAAGGCGAAGGCGGGAGGCGTTCGAAAGTTTGTGTTTGCCAGCTCGGTCAAGGTGTTCGGGGAAACCACCCTCGGCTGCGTCGATGAGGCGGCGCCTGCTGTCCCCCGGAGCCCCTATGCGCGCTCGAAATGGTCCGCGGAACAATTGGTGGCGTCTTTTGCCGGCGGAGCCCTTACCACGGTGTCGTTCCGTCTTCCGTTGGTCTACGGTCCGACTGAGAAAGGGAATCTTTTCCGTATGATCGCGGCGATCGATCGAGGGCGGTTCCCGCCGCTCCCGCACGTGGCCGCCCTCAGAAGCATGCTGCATGTGAAAAATTTTGGGCTGGCAGTGCGAGCGGCGTTGGAGGTCGACGCGTTCCCCCGCCCGATGTATGTAATCGCCGATGCCGCGCCTTATTCGATTACCGGGATCTATGATCACCTGCGGGAGGGCCTGGGCAGACGGCCGCCGGTCTGTCGTGTGCCGGGATGGGCTCTGTCATTTGGAGCGAAGTGCGGTGACCTGCTGCAGGCGCTCACTCGAAGGCCCTTTCCGTTTTCCTCCTCGACACGGGAAAAGCTGATGGGACAGGCCTGCTACAGTCCGGACGCGGCGATGCGGGAGTTACACTACCGGCCACTCTATACGTTTGAGCAGGCTGTTCCCGATCTCATCACGCATTACCGTCGATCACTCGCATGATGTGGCTTTTGGTTGCAGGCTGCGTCGGGCTTCTTTCCTGGTGGGTGACCGGCCTGCTCGCAGGAAAGGGGGCTGCGCTCGGCGCGGTCGATCATCCGAACGACCGATCGCTCCATCAGGTGCCAACCCCGAAAATGGGCGGCCTGGCCATCGTCGCGAGCGGATTGATCGGGGTCATTCTTTCAGCGCTTGCTCTGTTTGGCAGGGGTGCGGAGCCTGGAGACGGATGGGGAGGAACTCCTTCGGTGCTCTGGGCGCTCGGAGGCGCGGGCTTCCTGGCCGGGATTTCCTTTTTGGATGATCGAAAGGGCATGCCCATCTGGTTTCGGTTTGCCTGTCATTTCCTCGCGGCCTGCGGTGTGGTGTTCGCAGGCGATGTCCGTCTTTCTGTGATCCATGTTCCCGGCTGGATGGATGTAGAGCTGGGATGGCTTGCTTCGCCGATGACGGTCCTGTTTCTCGTCTGGATGACCAACTTGTACAACTTCATGGACGGGATGGATGGATTCGCCGGCGGAATGACCGTCCTTGGTTTTGGCATGATGGCCTTTCTGTTCTGGAGCGGGCATCACACGATGCTCTTCGCGCTCGCCCTCTTCCAGGCGGCTGCGGCCATGGGATTTTTGCTTCACAATTTCCCTCCGGCTAAAATCTTCATGGGCGACGTGGGAAGCATCTCGACCGGCTTTTTAGCCGGCAGTCTTGCGGTGCTCGGGTGTCAGGAGCGCGTCTTCGATCTGTGGGTGCCTCTGGTCATTTTTTCTCCATTTATTCTCGATGCCACGGCGACGCTCATCCGCCGTGCGTTGCGTGGCGACCGAATCTGGAAGGCTCATCGCGAACATTACTACCAGCGGATCGTGTTGTCGGGATGGAGTCACCGCCGGACGGTGGGGATGGAGTATGGTGTGATGGCCTGCTGCGGGCTCCTGGCCCTGTTGTATCAGGGGGCGACTGATGGACAGCGTATTGTCATCCTGGGTGCGTGGGCGACCTTGTTTTGTCTGTTGGCCGGGTTTGTGCGCAAACAAGAGCTGAGTGGTGGACATTGAGATGATGCAGACAGACGCCCCGCCCCAGATTCCCCGGGTGCTTCCAGCGATCCTACATTATTTTTCGCTGCTCATCGGCGGCCTGCTTCTCGGGTATATCGCACTCCTGCCGTTCACCCCCTTGCGCTTGATCGAGCGAAACAGCTTTATCCTGTTGCTCGGCGCCCTGGCGCTCTGGTGTCTGTTCAATCGCAAGCTCTTTTTTGTGCCAACTCCGTTTGACTTGCGGCTGCTGGCGTTCCTGCTGTGGATTGGACTGACCCTCCCGTTCGCCGTCTCACCGCAGTACAGCGTGCAGGAATATGGGAAATTGCTTCAGCAAGTGATGATGTTCTACGCGGTCGCCTACTTTTTAAAAGAGAACCAGCTTCAACGGATACTCTTCTGTCTCATCGGTGGAGTCGCGATAGTCGTGGCCGGCTATGGTGTGACGCAGTTCAATCTGACGAATGGCCAGGCAGTCAAGTCGTTCTTTACCTCCGAAGTGTGGCTGACGACCTTTTTAGTCATGGTCTTCCCATTTGCATTTGCATTGTCATTCGGAAACGGTCCACGCGAGGTGAAGGGGATGGCGGCCATCGCCTGCGGTCTCTTTTTTGCCTGCCTCCTGGGCACCCAGTCGCGCGCCGGTCTCGTGTCGTTTCTAGCGGAAT
>DASVBB010000104.1:0-7894 GCA_036376045.1 Nitrospira sp. | reverse complement strand
GCCATGTGCAGAGAGGCTTCCCAAGCGATCAAGGACGGCTATAAGTTCCTCATTCTGAGCGATCGCGGCGTCGATGAAGAGTGGGCACCGATTCCCAGCCTGCTCGGCATCTCCGCGGTTCATCACCATCTCATCCGCGAATGCTCAAGGACCGAGGTCGGCCTGATCCTCGAAACCGGTGAGCCGCGCGACGTGCATCAGTTTGCCTGTCTGATCGGGTACGGCGCCGGGACCATCAATCCCTATCTCGTCTTCGAATCGCTCGTCGACATGGAGCGCGACAACTATCTTCCGGAAGGCCTCGATGCCCAGACAGCGGAGGGCAAATTCATCAAGGCCATCAACAAGGGTCTGCTCAAGATCTTCTCGAAGATGGGCATTTCCACCGTGCAGTCTTATTGCGGTGCGCAGATCTTCGAAGCGATCGGATTGAACCACGAGATCATCGACCGCTACTTCACCGGAACGCCTTCGCGCGTCGAAGGTGTGGGCATTCGCGAGATCGGCGAAGAGACGCTACGGCGGCATCGCGTCGCCTACGAGCCGGCGGCCATCCGTCAGCTCGATTTCGGCGGCGAGATCCATTACCGCATCCAGGGCGAGCACCATAACTGGAATCCGGACACCATTTACAAGCTTCAGCACGCGAGCAAATCGAACGATCCCAAGACGTATGCCGAGTTTGCGCAGATCGTGAACGACGAAAGCCAACGCCGGTCGAACCTGCGCGGCCTGCTTGATTTCAAGTTTGCCCCGGCCCCGATCCCGATAGAAGAGGTCGAACCGGCGAGCGCAATCGTGAAGCGCTTCAATACCGGTGCGATGTCGTTCGGGTCCATCAGTAAGGAAGCGCACGAAACGCTGGCGATCGCGATGAACCGCCTCGGCGGGAAGAGCAACACCGGCGAGGGCGGCGAAGATCCGGAACGGTTCAAACCGCTGCCGAACGGTGATTCCAAGAACAGCTATATCAAGCAGGTGGCCTCTGCCCGATTCGGCGTGACGGCGCACTACCTGGTCAATGCGCGCGAACTGCAGATCAAAATGGCGCAGGGTGCCAAGCCCGGGGAGGGCGGTCAGCTGCCGGGGCATAAGGTCGACGAAAACATCGCGAAATTCCGCTACGCGACGCCGGGTGTCCAGCTGATCTCGCCGCCGCCGCACCACGATATCTATTCGATCGAGGATCTGGCGCAGCTGATCTTCGACCTCAAGAATTCCAATCCCGAAGCCGGTGTGTCTGTGAAGCTGGTGGCGGAAGTGGGAGTCGGCACCGTCGCCGCGGGCGTGTCCAAAGCGCACGCGGATAAGGTGTTGATCAGCGGCGATTCGGGTGGAACCGGCGCTTCACCGCTCTCGTCGATCAAGTATGGCGGGATCCCGTGGGAACTCGGGCTAGCGGAAACGCATCAGACGCTGGTGCTGAACGATCTGCGCGGCCGCATCCGCGTCGAGACCGACGGGCAGATGAAGACCGGGCGCGATGTGGTCATCGCGACGTTGCTGGGCGCCGAGGAGTATGGATTTGCGACCGCACCGCTGATCGTCGAAGGCTGCATCATGATGCGGAAATGCCATCTGAATACGTGTCCCGTCGGCATCGCCACGCAGGATCCCGAGTTGCGCAAGAAGTTCAACGGAAAGCCCGAGCACATCGTCAATTACCTGTTCTTTGTCGCCGAAGAGGCGCGGCAGCTGATGGCCAAGTTGGGATTCCGTACGATTAATGAAATGGTCGGTCGCGTCGATAAACTGAAGATCACGAAAGCCCTCGATCACTGGAAGGCCAAAGGCTTGGATCTCACGCCGCTTTTGACCATGCCGGACGTCGGTCCCGAGGTGCCTCGCTACTGCATGCAGAAGCAGGATCACGGGCTCGAAGGCATTCTGGACAACAAGTTGGTCGAGCTCTGCAAGCTTGCCATCGAGAAGGGCGAAAAGGTCACGCTGGATTTGCCGATCAGGAATGTCAATCGCACAACCGGCACCATGCTCTCCAGCCGGATTGCGAAAAAGTACGGGTTGGAAGGTTTGCCGGAGGACACGATCTCGATCAAGTTTACCGGTTCGGCCGGGCAATCCTTCGGGGCTTTCCTGGCCAGAGGCATCACGCTCACCTTGGAAGGGGAATCGAACGACTACATCGGGAAGGGCCTCTCCGGAGGGAAGATCATCGTATTTCCGCCAAAGAACGTCCTGTATTCTCCCGAAGAAACCATCCTCATCGGCAACACGTCACTGTATGGTGCCACGCAAGGCGAGGCCTATTTTTACGGTATGGCGGGAGAGCGGTTTGCCGTACGCAACAGCGGGGCACGCGCCGTCGTCGAAGGCACGGGTGATCACGGTTGCGAGTACATGACGGGCGGCGTGGTCGTCGTGCTCGGCCGCACCGGACGGAACTTCGCTGCAGGCATGTCGGGAGGCATCGCATTCGTGCTGGACGATGCCGGGAAATTCCAGAGCCGCTGCAATACCGGCATGGTCGAACTGGAGCCGGTCTCAACAAAAGAAGACAAGCAATTGCTGCACGAGCTGATCACGAAACACTTCATGTACACGGGCAGCCGCAAGGCCAAACAGGTGCTGGACGCGTTCAATGCCACGTTGCCGAAGTTCGTGAAGATCATGCCGGTCGACTACAAGCGCGTCCTGGAAGAACGAAAGCGCAAGAAGAGCGCGGTACACTGAAAGGACGATAAGGCGTTTCCCAGTCAATAGGCAATTGTGATGCGAAGGGTATAGAGCGAAGTAGCTATGGGTGATCCAAAAGGTTTCATGAAATATGCCCGCGAGGGCCCGAAGCGGAAGCCGGTCGAGCTGCGTGTTCTCGATTGGAAGGAAATGTATGAGCCGATCTCGGAGGACAAGCTCAAGATCCAGGGTGCGCGTTGCATGGATTGCGGCGTGCCCTTTTGTCAGGGAAATACCGGCTGTCCTGTGGTGAATTTGATTCCCGAATGGAACGATCTCGTGTATCGAGGACGATGGGAGGACGCGCTGAAGGCGCTGCACACGACCAATAACTTCCCGGAATTCACCGGCCGCCTTTGCCCGGCTCCCTGCGAGGGGGCCTGTGTGCTGGGCATCAATGAAGAACCGGTGTCTATCCGCGTCATTGAATGGAACATCATCGATCGCGGGTTCAACGAAGGGTTGGTGTTCCCGATTCTGCCAGTAACGAAAACCGGCAAGACCGTCGCGATTGTGGGGGCAGGTCCTGCAGGACTGGCCGCAGCACAGCAATTGGCCCGTGCGGGTCACAGCGTCACTCTCTTCGAAAAGGCCGACAAGATCGGCGGGCTCCTTCGCTATGGGATTCCCGACTTCAAAATGGAAAAGTGGGTGATCGACCGCCGGCTGGAGCAACTGAAAGCGGAGGGGGTGGAGTTCAAGACCGGTGTGGCCGTCGGCAAAGACATCACCGCAGAACAATTGCGCGCGCAGTTCGATGCGGTGGGCCTTACGATGGGGGCCGAGCAGCCCCGCGAGCTCCCGGTTCCGGGACGGGAATTGAAGGGCGTCCATCTGGCAATGGACTATCTCACGCAGCAGAACAAACGCACGGCCGGCATTCCTGTCAGCGACGAACCGATCACGGCCAAGGGCAAACGAGTGGTCATCATCGGCGGCGGTGATACCGGATCTGACTGTCTGGGCACTGCGCACCGCCAAGGCTGTGTGGAAGTGCATCAGTTCGAGGTACTGCCGGAGCCGCCTCCCACACGCGCCGAGTCCACGCCTTGGCCCCTCTGGCCCATGCAGTTGCGCACCTCTCATGCTCATGAGGAAGGTTGCAACCGTCAATGGAGTCTCTCGACGACCAAGTTTGTCGGCCACAATGGCCACGTGACCAAACTTCAAGCGCAGCGGGTGAAGTTCGAAGGCGGCAAGTTCATGCCGGTCCCGAATACGGACTTGGAAATGGATGTGGATCTTGTCCTCTTGGCCATGGGATTCACCGGTCCTGTCAAGAACGGCCTGCTCGACAGCCTCGGAGTGAACTACGACGCGCGCGGCAACGTTGCAGTCGACGTGAACTTCATGACCAATCTCGACGGTGTCTTTGCCGGCGGCGATACCAAGCGCGGCGCCTCCCTCATCGTGTGGGCGATTGCCGAAGGCCGCAAGATGGCCGCGGGGATCGACAAATACCTGCTCGCTGGCAAGTCCGCCAAGAACGGCCGCTGACAGTTCTTACTCATTTGCCTCAAGCGGGTTGCCGTTCCGGCGATTTCTCGCAAATAACACATATTGCAGGTGGGGCTGTGCTGGGTTATGGTGAATGCGAAGCATCGTTCTGCCGAATTGGGAGATTGCTGAATTCACATCATGATGAAGCAAGGCAATATATTGCCAACAGAGGCTGAACTGTCGAACGAGGAATTCGTCGCGCAGTCCTACGACCGGGTCCAACAAATGCTGACGGCAGGGGTGCCGCGGCAAGACATTCTTACCCGTCTCGCGATGGCGGGCGAAGTCTTGGCCGGTCCTGGGTCGTCGGTCTCGATTCTTATTCTCGATGAAAACGGCCTACTGCGGAACGGAGCGTCGCCCAACCTCCCGCTGGACTATCTCCGCGCCATTGATCGTCTGAAACCCGACGCCAAGGTCGGCACATGCGCCGCAGCGGCGGCCACGGGCTGCCCCGTAATCACGCCCGATTTCCAGGCTGACGATAAATGGGCAGAGCTTCGTCACCTACCGCTTTCGCTGGGCTTTGTTGGCGCCTGGAGCATGCCGATCAAATCTCCGGAAGGGAAAGTGCTTGGGACCTTCGGTACCTATTTTCGGGACCGGCGTTTGCCCACGCCGGAGGAGAAACGAGGCGTCGAATTTCTCGCCAAGGCGGCCGCGTCCGTCCTTGCGCAGCCCTCCTGATAGTCTTCTTCTCGTCAGATTCCAGCCACCTGAGACGTTAGCCCCCCTTCACGTGGCCAGTGAACGCCGCTCGCCTCGAGCATGAGGGCGAGGAGTGCTGCGACCTCTCACCGCGCATACCACCTATGCACGTAGTTTGGTTTTGGGAAGCTGGTCAAGCGGGTCGGCTTTCTTCGGGCTCATCACGGTTGCCTCCTTCGTCGCATGAATCCGTCCCCCCATCCGATTGGCGTACACCTGGGTGAATTCTGCACCATACAGAAGAATCTGCGTTGAGTAATACACCCACACCAAGACCAGCACGAGAGAACCCGCCGCCCCGAACCCGGAGGCGACATTGCTTTTTCCCAAATAGAGACCGATGGCGAATTTGCCTATGGTGAATAAGGCCGAGGTAATGGCTGCACCCATCCAAACATCTGCCCAGGCAATGCGCGCGGCTGGGAGCACCTTGAAGATCAAAGCAAATAGGGCCGTAATGAACAGGAAAGAAAAGAGGAAGTTGATGCCCTGGAGAATTGCTTCCGGCAGGGGAAGGAGCATGCCAAACCATTTACCGACGGCTGACAATGCTGTACTGACAATCAGTGACACGAGAAGGAGAAACCCTGTCCCCAAGATGGTCACAAACGAGAGGAAATTGTCCTTGATATATCCTGAGATCCCCCGGCCTGCTTTCGGCTCAACGCCCCAAACGGTATCCAACGCATCCTTGAGTTGTCCGAAGAACCCAGCCGCGCCTAATAAGAGTGTCCCGATCGCGATGCTACTGGACACGATGCCGGTCGAAGGCTCATGTGCTTTCTGAATCATTTCTTTAATCGCCGCGGCGCTTCGCTCACCAATCAGTGTGGAGATTTGCTCCATAACCGCGGCTTGTGCCGATTCCTGGCCGAACACTAAGCCGATGATAGCGATAAAGAGAACCAGCAGGGGGACGATGGAAAAGACCGTGTAATAGGCAAGTGCCGCACCAAGACGCGCTGCTCGATCATCGATCCAATCCCTCGCCGCTTCTTTCACAAGCAGCCAAAATTGCGCTGGCTTGAACGCTCTCAACCAGGATGTTGCCATACGTCAATCACGCCGTCATTGTGCTTTCCGACTCTTCGCCGCCTGCTTGCCTGGGTCATGACGAGTCTTTGAGCGTCTTCTTTCGGACTAGGGATGGGTATCCGTCGATTCAGCACGACGCTCCGCTGTCGTATCGTTGAAGGCTAACAGCGCTTCTCCCGCGACATTGGTAAACCTCGGTGTCAACACAAAGCTCACGGGTGGCAGGATCCACCACAATGTCGTTTCATTGGACTGGACAATACGAACCCGCTGGGCGCCTTCATTTTTGGCCTCTTCTGTAAAATCGCGAACGGCTCCTTTCAGAGAGGCATCGCCAATAAATGGAACCACCACTGCAAAATGCACAGCCAACTTAGTCATATTGAGGTGTACGGCGTTTGAGCCCTCGACGTCGCTAACCAGGCAGCGGTAAATCCTTGTGCCATCGTGGTGGTCCTTTCCATCGCTATGTATGAATCGATGAATGAAAAGTACGCAAAGAATATGCCTCTTGGCCGCACTCGGTGAGGTGATGAATGTGAGAACATGGGATGGCTCGGGTTCTGTCCAGTGGTTTCGGCCTTCAGCTGCCCTGATAGATAAAGATGTCCTCGTGAATGATTTGACTGAGGCCTTCATATCCATCACGACTAGGGCTCTCCCAGACGGCAAGCCGAGCCCGGCAGTCGCAACGCTGTTGGACTAGTTGTCCGGTCTCAGACAGTATGCTCTGTAGAGGCTTCAGATGCAGGGAGTGACCTTCCTTCTGGATGTCGACAACACGTTGTTGGATAACGACAGGATCACGGCCGATCTACGAGATCATTTGGAACAACAGGTTGGTCGAGCACGTGCTGAATCGTATTGGGCGTGTTTCGACAAGCTACGAACGGAGCTCGGCTATGCGGATTATTTGGGCGCCTTGCAACGCTATCGGCGGGAATACCCTCACGATTCACATGTTTTGGAAGTGTCCTATTTTCTCATTGACTATCCCTTTGCCGATCGACTGTTTCCGCACGCATTTGACGTCATCCAGATGTTGAAGCAGCGGGGACAGGTGGTGATCGTTTCGGATGGTGATGTCGTGTTTCAGCCGCTGAAGATCCGGCGGTCCGGTCTATCCAAGGCCGTTGATGACCACGTGTTGATCTACATTCACAAGGAACAGGAGACGGACGATGTGCAGCAACGATATCCCTCGGAGCACTATCTGATGATCGACGATAAGCTCCACATTCTCGCCGCGATGAAAAAGTGTTGTCCGAAGGTCACCAGTGTCTTTATCAGGCAAGGACACTATGCGAAGGACAAGGACATCTTGAAAAGCGCACCTCGACCCGATGTGTCATTCGACCACATCGGAGATATCCTCCATTACGATGTCGACAAATTGATTTCGGATTTCAAAGCCTAGTTCCATCAGCGCATGTCCCAGGGCTGTATCTTTTCCCTTCCCACTCTTCTGTACATTTCTGCCGCTCCTAGGTAAAGTGGACTAGCCGCTTCTGACCAAGGTGTGTGGCTGATGACCGACCATGCATACCCTCGCAGTCCGAAGGCACTCGTCGGGGGGATCGCCCATCTAGGCCGATTCATCGACAAGATTCGGATGCGCAACGCCGGTCTGATTCCGGACTACAACTACATCACAACGGGTTTCGATATGCGTCTGATTGAATTTCTGGGAATTGATTCGGCGGCGTTCGAGCAACGGGTGTTGGCCGGCGGAACGGATGAAGAGTTCCTGACCTGGGTCCTGGCCCATGGGAAATCACGGTCGCCGGACGAAATCGAACAATGGAATCACATTCTGTTGTCTTCTCGTCCGAAAGATGACGCCGCCCGCCAACGATTTCACAATCGGCTCCACGACATTGCCGCAAAGCGCGGTGTGTCAGTCGATGCACTTCCGTCCGTTTCCACCTGGGCGGAGGTCATCGAATTGGACGAAGGC
>DASVBB010000086.1:0-2240 GCA_036376045.1 Nitrospira sp. | reverse complement strand
ACCATGACGGTGTCTTCCGGATTCGGGAGCGAAGCCAGGATGTACCGGAACGCCATGGATTCAGGACAGCCGGCGCAGAGCGAATGCTGCTCGATCAACTCCTTGGAAGAGCCGATGTCTTTCCATCCCCGGTCTTCCTTGCCGTAGGTCGCGCTCTTGACCAGATCCTGGTAATCCGACGGCATGATGTCGTAAAGGTCTTCGGAAATCTTGATGCGTTCCTTGCTCATTATGGCCTCCTCAGATTCGCTCGCGGGAGCGAACAGTTTCAGTAGATGTGCTGCTCAGCTTCCACGACCGGCCAGGGAGAGTGTTTTCATTCCAAGGGCCGTCTTGATTTCCTGTACGATAATCTCCGGCGGCATCGTCATGCCTCCGCACACGTGCGGGCCGGCATGCACGCGATGGGGATTTGGAATCGTGGCGCGAATTTCCTTCGCCAGCCAGCCGGTCACGTTGAACTCCGGCACGAAGATGTGCTTGGCGTTCTTCGTCGCTTCGCGAATCTCTTCTTCCGGCCACGGGCGGAGCGTCTTGACCTTCACGAGTCCGCAGCGAATGCCTTCGTCCTCCAATAGTCGGATGGCTTCACGTCCCTGCGATACAGCCGTTCCCGAGGCAACGATCATGATTTCTTGGTCGATGTTTTCCGTGTCGATCAGACCGTTCAGCCAGTGGATCGAATGCTTGCGTGAGCGTTCGATCGCTGCCCAGATTTCCTGTTGCCAGGAGGCATGCGTTGCATAGCTGATGTAGTTGCTCTTCATCACGAACGGATCACGCATCATGCGAACCGGAGGACATTCCATATCCATGCAGGGGACCGGCGAACGGTAAGGATCATAAGGCGGCAGGCACATGTCGGCTGGAGTCAGATTGACAACGTCCTTTGTATGAGTGACGAAGAATCCATCGCAACAAAGTGCTAGCGGCAAGTGCACGTCCGGCTCCTCGGACACCATGTATCCCTTTAGGATCCAATCAAAGAAGTCCTGGGCCGTTTCGGCGTGCCAAACCAACATACCGGTATTCAGCAGATAGGCGATTTCGAGCGTGTCCGGTTGAATCGAGAGGGGCGAATTGATGCCTCGACAGGTGACGATCATCTGAATCGGCAGCCGCGCGCCTGCCCACATCGGAAAGTTTTCCATCGCGCGCATCGTGCCTGGTCCTGCGGTCGTCGTGAAGACACGCGCACCTCCGAAGGCGGCACCCGCGCATTGCGACATGACGGCAAACTCGCTCTCACCACGGAAGTAATCGCCGATGTAGCCCTCGGCGAAGAGTTCTCCGATCAACGCCGCCGCTTCGCTTTGCGGTGTGATTGGATACGCAATCATGACGTCGCAGCTGGCCCGCCGAAGCGCTTCCTTGATGACCTCGCTGCCTGTAAAGAACGACGGCGTGCGCGGCGCTTCGTGCATCATTTTCCAGGTATCAGTAAAGGTCTGTCCCTTTTTATTTTGGGTCCCGATAACTGAATGGGTATCTGCCATGGACCAGCCTCCTTTCACTCGCCTCGATCCTCCAGCGCTTAGCTAGAGGCTCCGTTTTTGGTTAGTCTTGGTTGGACTGTTCCCTTTAATCGTTTCACCGTGTCGGCCAGTTTCATGATCTTTTCGACTGATGCATCGCGGAAGGAGAGCATGGCATCTTCGTGGCCTGCCTGGGCGCACATCGCGATCGTGTAGCAGGATGTGCCGCCGCGAATGATCTTGAGCGATAGATTGGCTTGGTGGCAGTGCACGCCCACAAACATGCAACAATCGATTTTATTGTGCCAGATAGTCAGATTCGGGTGGTTCGGGTTGATTTCGACTTCGGGATTGATCTTCGGATATTTCGGCCGGTAATCCGGCATCGGGATCAGCATCGGCTTTTGGCCCGGCTGCACACATTCCTTCAGGGTATTGAAAAGATGACGGATGGCGGTCGCCTTTTTTGCCGCCTTTTCGTTCCACGCCCAGAGCACCAAGGGACCGGGGAAGATCGTGGGCACTTTGGCCATCAAGAATTGACGCGCCGCCTCTTCGTACGCCTTTTCCTCCGATACGATGACGCCGTTGATGTGCGCTTCGCCCGGATTGGGGAGGTACACTCCCATTGACGCTGCTGCGGGAGGAAGAAAATGTTCGGGCCCAGGGAGCACACGATATTGAGTCATTGCGGCCTACACTCCGCGTTATGGGGTTAACGGGCGAGAGCGGTCAGTTGAATGATATCGACCTGCCGACAATCTA
>DASVBB010000076.1:0-21361 GCA_036376045.1 Nitrospira sp. | reverse complement strand
AACAGATCGCTCAGTTGCTGCTCGGTTGTGGAATACGGCAAACCCCCAACATAAATCTTCGAACCCATTGGGTTCCTCCTTTGAGAAATTGGTGTTGTCTTGGACTCGAGAAGAGGTGAGGAAGGAATGGGCCGAAGACGCAAACACGATGGCGACTCAGGTCTGGCTTCCGATCAGATCCCCGGGCAGAACCAAAACAACATCAAGTAACAAGCCTTGTCACTCTCTACTGCACCACCACCAGGCCTTTCGCGGTGATACACCCGTGCACTGTAGCGCATGAAGAAAGCAAATGCAAGCCCGGATCGAGAATTACGAAGGTTATCGAAGGGATTCAGTACGCCGCGGGATTGGACACCGGCCGCTGGGAAAACAACGGGACGGCATGCAAACTGTCGAAATGCAAAGGAGATTTTCCTCGAACGACGAGACCAACCTGTCCCAGGCCCAGCGCTTGATCCTGCACAGACAACATAAGCTTCCCGTCGAAAAATACCTCGATGACATCCTTGCTGATGATCGTATCCCTGTTCATTCGGAGCGAATGCCAATCAACGGGTTTGGGCGTGATCGCTATCTCGCCCAGCACCGTCACCTGGTCATCGAGGACACGTAACACTTCCAGTTTTTTCCCGGCCAGATCAATGATCGCGGCGTAAAAATGCTGCTCATCCTTGAGCCCGATGACGATTCCGCCCTGTCCCACACCGCCTTCTTCGGGAAACCGCAGGCGAACAGTGACGTCCGGATATTCGTACTGCAGTTTGTCAGCGACAAGGAGTTGGTAGCAGGACCTCGTTTGGCAGGCGGACTCCGCCTTTAGGATATTGGGCGGAGACGGAGCTTCTTTTTCTGGCGCAACAGTCCACACAGGGGGCCCCTCCCCCCCGACGACGAACTTGGAAAAGCCGGACAACGCGTCCTCGGGCGTCTGTTGATCGAAGGTCCAGCGGTGAAATAGCTCGCCAAGGGCCTGTTGCTTGAAATTGGCTTGTTTCTCGGCGGGGCTTTCCGTTTGGATCGCTGACACGGATCCAATCTGACCATGAATAAGCGCCAGGACGAGGATGGCGAACACCCACGGTCTGTTGAATTCGGACATGGCTGTATTCATGATCGATGCTCTGTGGAGGCCCCCGTCTTCATGTTGATGATATCTTGCTGAAGCCTGTCGCGTTCGCCCAAAATTTCTTTCCGACGCCGCCAGCGATCCAACGTCCACCAGCGGAGCTTCTCTTGAAATGTCACGCGCGGCACCTGGGCGCTGCCTCCAGGCGCATGCTGAAAATCATAGCCTTGATGGCGGTCACGATTCGAGAAGAACCGTCGATAGAGATGGTCGTAGAGGCCGCGCGAGTTATCGCCTGTCGCCATTGGAGTTCCTTAAAGGATCGCCTCGAGTTGCTGGGGCTCCGTCACAGGTGGCGAGCAGGTCTGGCGGTGGCAGAGATACGCGGTCGGACGGCCATCGAGACGCACCTTGCCTCTCATCAACGGCAGCTCGCTCGCCCCACCTGATGGCTCCCCTACTAACAGGATCCGATTGGGAATGTACCGTTGTTGCACTGTGGTCAACATCGCCTCCGTCAGCGAATGCTCGCGCGGCCCGACAATCACGATTTCTGCTGGCCCTGCCAGCCACCAATCCAGCGAGCAGAGCAACGCCGCCGAGCTGTAGGGGTTCTGAGACATGACGGTTTCGAACACCCTGAGGATCCGCCCGGCCCGCTCATAATACCGCTCCTCGCCGGTGAAAGAGAAGAGCCTCAACAGCACCGACGCCGTGACAGCATTCCCCGACGGGACGGCCCCATCGGTACCGGTCTTCATCCGCTTGATCAACCGTTCGTGGTCATGGCTGGTGAAAAAGCACCCGCCCTCGGCTTCGTCCCAGAAGTGTGACAATAGACCGTCCGTTACCGCGCGGGCCTGATCGAGATACCATCGATGAGAGGTCGCCTCGAATGCGTCGAGCAGGGCCACCGCCAGCCACGCCGCATCATCAAGATAGCCGTTGAGGCGCCCGCGATGCCCGGCCACAGTCCGGCACACCCGGCCGTCGGCAAATGCATAATCCAGAAGAAAGGTGAGCGCCTTTTCCGCAGCAGCTCGATACGCAGGGACGCCGAACGTCCCGGCGGCATCAAACAGCGCGGAGATCATCATCGCATTCCAGCTCGTCAGAATATTCTCGTCGCGCTGTGGCTTTACCCGCTTGTCACGAGCTGCAAGCAATTTGATTCTGGCGGCCCTCAGCATCGCGTCGACCGTTTCTTCAGGCTGTTCGACTGGAAGACGGTGCAACACATTCTTACCCTCAAAGTTTCCTTCCTGCGACACGCCGTAGATCCGGCAAAATGTCCCCCCGAGTTCCCGACCCAGCACCGCCTCGATCTCCTCTGGCCTCCACACAAAAAACGCCCCCTCCTGCCCTTCGCTGTCGGCATCCTGGGCAGCAAAAAACGCACCGTCCGGGTGCGTCATTTCACGTCGAACGTATTCGAGCGTTTCATTCACCACCTCGCGAAAACGCTCTTCCCTGGTGAGCCGCCATCCCTCTAGATACAGCCGCACGAGTTGGGCATTGTCATAGAGCATTTTTTCGAAATGTGGAATCTTCCATTCAGCATCCACAGCATATCGGTGAAATCCACCTCCAAGATGATCGTAGATGCCGCCTGCAGCCATGGTCCGCAGTTGTTGCAACACCTTCTCCCGAAGCGATGGATCCTTTCCGCCCGACTGCCGCAACAATAGATTCAAGGGAGGGACGGTTGGAAATTTCGGTCCGTCACCAAAGCCGCCGTGTACGGGATCGAACCACCGCCCCAGTTCGGTGCCAGCCTGCGCCAACAGATGTTCTGTCGGCGCTTCCGCCGAGCGGTTCGGCGTCGAGACCCTCGTCAATCCATTCATCACACGCTCGATGTTGTTTCGCACCTCGTCCGGATGGCTCCGATACGCTTCGATCACTCCTTTCAACACATCCGGGAACGCCGGCAGGGAGTGACGCGGCACCGGTGGGAAATAAGTTCCTCCATAGAACGGTTCTTGATCCGAGGTCAAAAACATGGTCAGCGGCCAACCGCCGCTCCGCCCCGTAAACACCTGGGCGGATTTCTGATAAATATCGTCGAGATCAGGACGTTCTTCCCGATCGACCTTAATATTGATGAAATTCCGGTTCATGACCGCCGCGATCTCGGGATTGTCGAACGATTCATGCGCCATCACATGACACCAATGGCAGGCAGAATAGCCGATGGAGAGCAGGATCGGTTTGTCCTCCGACTTGGCGCGCGACAACGCTTCAGGCCCCCACGGGTACCAGTCCACAGGATTCCCGGCATGCTGCCTGAGATACGGGCTCGATTCGGTGATCAGACGATTGGGAGTGCGGTCGGTCGATGAGAGATCCACGGCCATTCCTTCCGTTCGGCGCTGGTCATCGTACCCTGCCGTTCACGACGCTGCAACGAATCTCACAGTCCGTGCTATAGTGCCCGACCGAGCGTGAACCGTATGAAACGCTTTCTGACCGCCAGTGTGGCCTGCGGCCTTTCCAGCTGTGTGGCTGCTTCCCTCTTCGCCGCCTCTTCGCTCGACTCAACCATCTCCGCAGCGGGCTGGCTTTCCACCGCGCTCGAGCAAATTTCGACCGAGCGCATGCTGGCGGACATCCGAACGCTGAGCGGACCGGCGTACGGAGGCCGGCTCACCGGTAGCGCTCAAGACGAAGCTTCCGCGACGTTTGTTGCCAACCGGTTCGGTGAGCTTCGACTTCACCGCTCCTTGGCGCTTCCGCCTGACTCCCAGACAAATCCGCTGCCTCAGCGTGAATGGAAACAAACGTCCCCGGTGCCCACACGAAGAATCGCCGAGGACTCTCTCGTGGAACTGGTCACGCCGGGGGAGCGCCTGACGCTCCATCGCGGCTCGCAGTTCCTGCCGGTCTTCGATTCGCCGTCCGCCGATGTGCGAGGCCCCGTGGTGTTCGTCGGCTATGGCCTCGTCGATCCATCGCAGGGCATCGACGACTATGCGGATCTGGATGTGCGCAACGCGATCGTGCTCTTTCTCCGAGGAAAACCCGAAACTTACCAGAAACCCGTGAGCCATGCGGAAAAAGAGCGTCTCGCGAAACAGCACGGCGCGATCGGCTATCTCACTGCGACAGGGCCGGTTCTGAGCGCCTACGAGCAGCGCCGGGGCGTGACAGGGACACCGAGTGCGTTTTATTCCGGTACCAGAGGCGACGATCAACTGCCTGGCGCGTGGATCAGTACTGAGACCGCCGGGTGGATCCTGACACAGACACCGGCAGCCGCGTCGCTCCGCAGCGTGCAAGAGGCGCTGAACCGGACCAGCGCCTCTCGGTCGACGAAGACCGAGGCGACGGTCGAAATGAAATGGACTAGTCGGGTCGAGACCGGCGCCCTGTTCAATGTGATGTCGGTCATCCGTGGGTATGCACCCGGCAATGATGAGGCGGTGCTCCTTGGCGCGCACAGAGATCACTTCGGAGAACAGGTCGGCCTCCTGTTCGGCGGCGCAGACGACAATGCCTCCGGCACCGCCGTCATGCTCGAAGTCGCGCGCGTCCTGGCACTCGCTCCGGCAGCACCAAAGCGCTCGGTGCTCTTTCTCTCGTTCAGCGGGGAGGAACAGGGCCTGCTGGGGTCAAAGCTCTATGTATCACAGCCGATCGTGCCGCTGTCGAAAACGATCGGCATGATCAACGTCGATCATGCCGGTGCAGGCAATGGCCGGTTGACGGTGGGAGTGACGGGGTTCGACAAGAGCACCGCACAGCGCGCTGGAGAGCTGGGCGCGCTCTCGGACAAGCTTGATCTGTTCGGGTATTTTCCAGGCGGCGATCATGTGCCGTTCAAGGAGGCCGGGGTGCCGACGGTCACCGTCGTCAGCGGCGGGGTACATCCGCACTTTCACCAGCCGGGCGACACGATAGACACGATCAATCCGGAGATTCTGCAGTCCGTCGCCCGCTATGTCCTCGCACTTACTTGGCACCTAGCGAATGAAATACCCTGAGTCATTCCCAGCGAACAAAATCTTTCTCAGGCTGTAACCAATCGACAGGAGTTCCCGACTAGGGGATGTCGTCGAGTAACGTGGATTGAATGTCCACGAGCGGCGGGGGCTGTCGTGGCGGACTGGGCAACACCACCGGAGAGCCCGACTGGTTCGCCCCTTGAATCAGCCCGATGGAGAGCTGCGGTCCCAAGGTCATGACTGCGCCGCTCCAAGCCTGACCGGTGGTCGGGTTACGGAAGCTGTACGACTGAAAGTTATTTCCGGGATTGATGAGAAAGCCCTGCGTTCCCTGGTTATCGATATACAAACTTCCGGGCCCGACGAGACTGAACAGCGGCGCCACGCCTCCGTCGAAGCCGCGAACGCCCGACACCGATTGCGCAGACGCCGATGGCTCCATTGCAGAGAAAATGAAGACCGCGGCCACTGCGACCATGAGGATGAAGCGTCTTGCAGGAAGTCCATGACAGATCGTCATGAACTCATTATAGTATGACTGACGTTGGTTGTCGACAAAGGGGGCACCCATGAACGCTCGAACCGCTCCTCGGCTCTGGCCGCTCCTGACTCTGGCTGTCTTGAGCAGTCTCTGCTTGGCAGCCGGTCCTTGCCTCGCCGCGGATGAAGCGGCCAAAGCTGCAAACGGCGACCGACGGGAAGATATCTCGCTCGCCGATGCCGCGCTCCGCGCCTTGAAAAATAATTTGGACATCAGCATCAGCCGGCATACCAAGGAAAGCCGTCTAACAGACATCACCGTTGAACAGGCAAAATTCGACCCCACGCTGAGCGTGAACGGCCAATACAACCGGCAAGTCAATCCCTTAAACCGGCCCGTCTTCGGCGGAACCGGCGGCAACCTGAACCAGATCACAATCTTTGATCAGCGGATCGGACAGGTCACCGTGGATGCGACCACCAATCTCATCACCGGCGGTAACCTGGACTTGAACTACAGCCCTGCCAGAACCAACGTCAATCAGGACGTCGCCAGCGGCTTCCTGTTCAATCCCGCCTGGACCGGGGGGCTCGTCGCTACACTGACACAGCCGTTACTGCGCAATGCCGGCATCGACCTGAACAAGACGTTTATCCGGATCGCCCAAAATAACGCCATGGTCGAAGAGCACGTGTTTCGTGACCGCGTCTTGACCGTCGTTGCGACAGTCGAGCAGACCTATTGGGAAGTGGTATTCGCCAACGAGAACCTGAAAGTCGCGGAAGCGGCGTTGAAGGCAGCTCAAAACCTATTGGCCGAAAATCGGGCCAAGGCCAAGGCCGGTGTCATGTCGATCGTCGACGTGCTTCAAGCCGAAGCGGCGGTCGCCTCCCGCGTCGAGCAAATCCTATTGGCAGAGAAGACCATCCGGGACCAAGAGGACCAGCTGCGCCGGCTCTTGAATCCCGGCGAAGAAGACCTGCGTCTGGAGGTTCGATTGACGCCGAGAGATCACCCAGTCGTCGCCTTGGAAGCCATCAGCCTCCAAGAAGCGATCGATATTGCGATCGATCAGCGTCCGGAGATCGTCCAGGCCAAGAAAAACGTCGAGACCAGCGACCTCAACACCAAGTTTGCCAAAAATCAACTGCTCCCGACGCTCTCCTTCCAGGGCACAATGGGTCTGGCGGGGCTGGGATCAAACTACGCCGATATGAGCAACCGCAATTTCAGCGGCGATTTTTACAACTATGGCGCGGGGCTGGTCTTGAGTTATCCCCTTGGCAACCGCTCGGCGTGGAGCACGTTCAATCGACGCCAGATGGAGGGCAAGAATGCCGAAACGTCCCTAGCCAGCGTCAGACAACAGATCATCATTGGCGTCAAGGAAGCCGTCCGTCGCGTTCATACCGACTTTAAACGCATCGAGACGACGAAATCCGCCAGGATCATGGCAGAGAAACAGCTTCAAGCCGAACAGGAGCGGTTAAAGGTCGGCCTCAGTACGACGCGCTTCGTCCTGGATTTCCAGCGCGACCTGGCCACTGCGCAAGGAAATGAATTGAGAGCCATCGTCGATTACAACAAATCGCTCTCCAATTTATCTCGTCACAAGGCCACCACCCTGGACCGCTACAGCTTGCAAATCTATTAACGCCGATGACGGCGTCTGTTCATCCCTCAACGCAGACGGATGAACGGGGCGCCGCGCTGGCCTTGCTTCCGGTCGCCGCCACGCTCGACTACTATGCGCTGCCGGAGTGGCTGCAATCGCAGCCGCTGGTGCAATTCACGCCACAACTCATCGGCTATCTCGGCTTCGTTCTCTGGGCCTCGCACAACAGATCGATTCTAGAACGGGTCGGGCTGCAAGCGTCCCATTGGCCCCGTGGGGTAAAGCTCGGCACCGTGACGGGACTGTTGCTGGGCTGCCTGAATTCGCTCGTCATTCTGTATCTGGCTCCCGCCTTGGGATCGGACATCACTTTTCTGAAAGAGACTCCGCATGCACGGGTCCCGGTGCTGATCATGGTGCCCTGGTTTATCACGGGAATCGCCCTGTTGGTCGAGCTCAATTTCCGTGGGTTTGTGCTCGGAAGACTCGCAACGTTGGAAGCCACGATGTGGCCTGACGGCTTCCTCCGGCGGCTGGCGCCATTGGCTCTGCTGACCAGTACGCTGGTGTTTGCCTTCGATCCGTTCATGGTGGCCACGTTCCGCGATCTGCATTGGATCGCAGTCTGGGATGGTCTTGTGTGGGGACTCCTCCTGCGGCTGACAGGGAATCTGTATGCGACGATCGTCGCGCATGCGGTTGAAGTGATCGTAGTGTATAGTGCGGTACGATTGGTCCTGATGTCGTAAGCGCATGACTCCTTCATTTTCCAGCTACCTGGTCAACGACTGCTTCGGCGATCCCGGCGTCTATGTGGAAGTCCGCTGGTCGAAGCGCGCGTTGCTCTTTGATCTAGGACACAATGACGCGCTCGGAGCGACCCGTCTGCTTCGGGCCAATGATCTCTTCGTGTCCCACACACACATGGACCACTTCATCGGCTTCGACGCCGTCGTGCGCGTGGCATTGGGACGCGGGAAAACTCTTCGGCTGTACGGTCCACCCGGGCTGATCGATAACGTTCACGGCAAGCTTCGCGGCTACACCTGGAATCTGGTGGACGGCTATCCACTCAGCATCGAAGTTCGCGAATTCGACCGACAAGACGTTCGGCAGGTCACCTTCCATGCCGCCAACGGCTTTCTTCCATCCGATCCCACCATTCAGCCGCTCGCGGTGGATCCCGGTACCGGACTCTTCACCGTGCTTGAAGACCCCATGCTGACGGTGACGGCTGTGGCGCTAAACCATCGGATTCCCTCCTTCGCCTATGCGTTGGAGGAGCGGTTCCACATCAACGTCAACAAGCAAAAGCTGCACGAGGCCGGGCTGCCGGTCGGCGGGTGGTTGAAAGATGTGAAGCAGTATCTCTGGGGAGGAAAACCGGACGACTTCCGGTTCACGGCCGTCCTGTTCGATGAACATCGCCGCATGGAACGGGAGTTTGTGCTGGGTAACTTTGCGCGCCAGTTTCTGACGATTTCGCGCGGCCAAAAGCTGGCCTACGTGGTCGATACCCGCTACGATGACGATAATGAGGCGAAAATCGTCGCGCTCGCCAAGCACGCAGATCTGTTCTATTGCGAATCCCCCTATCTCGACATCGACGCTGAAAAAGCCCGCGACCGATATCATCTCACAGCAAGGCAGGCCGGCATTATGGCCCGCAAGGCCAGCGTACGGGATCTCATGGTGTTTCACTTCTCGCCCCGCTACACCGGGCAGGGCGAGGCGATCGAGCAGGAAGCCCAAGACGCCTTTAGAGGCCACTGAGAGAGGAGCTGTCGCGTGAACGACTGGGGAAAATACGCCGTCTATTTTGTGCTGGGTGGCTCCATCGTCAGTCTTTCGACCTATTTGGGTGCCCAGGGTCGGCCGTACCTTGCTGCCTTCGCCAGCACGTTTCCTGCCATCACAGGCGCGACCTTCGTCCTCCTCTATTTCAATGGGGGCAGCGAGGCGATCGTGGCCTATGCGGAAAAGCTGTTTTGGTTTGTCCCGCCCTGGATCGTCTATGTCATGGCCATGATTTTCATCGTTCCCCGAGCGGGATTCTGGCCAGCCATGGCCTTTTCGTTGGCGCTGTACATGGGCTGCGTCTGGCTCGTCAAACTCGCCCTGCGATGAACATGCCCCGGCAGTAGGGGGCCCCTCGGACGTGCGGTAATCCCAAAACTCCGCTCCTGGACCGGCGATGCGAGCCGTCCCCATCTTTGGAAGTACCTTCTTCGGGTACCTACCGGACGATCTCAGGGCGCGCTACCGTTAAAACAGAACGCGGTTGCGCTCAAATAACCGCGGAAGGAGGACGCCATGATCAGCTTGATCGAGTTTGTATCGATCTGCGGGGTGGCGACCGTCACGGCTGCTGGAGCCTCACAAGGGCTTCAACTCCTACGTCGATCCCGGGAGCACAGCTCTGACCAGCACTCGCCTCCCGCACAGGACGAGACCCCGGGCCGGCCAGCGGCTGGAGCTTGGCACGAACCGCGATACGGGAAACGACACGCAGTGACCTGCCGAATCGAGTACGTGTTAGGAACGACCAGGCACGAGGGCATGCTTGTCGATATGTCACAACGAGGGTGGCGCGCCCAAGCGAGGCAGCCTGTCCCGAAGGGCTCGGTTATGACGGTGCAGATCCTTACCGACGCCGCTCCTTGCATCACGATTGAAGAAGCGGTGGTCCGCTGGACGGACGGCCTGGAGTTCGGCGTCGAGGTGACGCGCATCAGCCCAGACTCTGCTGCACAACTCAGCGCATTTCTGAGCAGGCACTATCCGGCCGAAACACCGTCACCGGCGTATGCGCTCTCACCCTTCTCGTATAACTAGGAGGGAAGATGTGAACCGGTCGCGAGGGGGCCTGGGACCACCCAGACCGTCAGGCGGCGCGGCCGAAATGAAGGCGGCTCATCTCGGTCATCGCTGATACGAGATGATCTACAGCTTCGGTGACGCAGGTGCTCGCCTTATGGGAAGGACCCTTGCCGCCGGCCCAAATGTCTGGTGGATGCTCAACTTCACGGACATTCTGACAGAACTGTGTGATGGACCGCTTCCAAAACACCCCGTCGCTGCCTTCATCCAGAAAGTGCTCGCGGTCCTCAGTGAATGGCTGATCAAACTGCTTGGCCCGCATCTGCCACATCTGTTCCATGGCATCCTGCCGTTCCTGACTGAACTCGAGCCCGGTGGCCCGTTCATTCAAGGCGGCAAACAGACCGCCGATCACGCGCTCCACCTCGACGCTGGGAAACATTCCCACACACGTCTGCACGATGAGATATTTATGGAAGAGAAAGACTTCCGCACTGATGCGTGCCTCATTCGCTGAGGGGTCGTAGGCACGTGCCAGCTCTTTGAGTGCCTCGCCCGAAGGCCCCTCCAGGCTTGAGCCCAGCAACCTGGCGAGCTGACGCCCCATTCCCAGATAATCCGTCGGTAGTGCGGGTTGAGTCATACCACGTGGTTCCCTTCTCAAGCAGTCACTGCCGCTCTGCCCAGCATGACTAGAGCCTTTCCATCCTCTCATTCCACCTGTGAATCCCAAAGACAAAGTGCGATTCCCACCGTCAAAACATCTGATGCCGGACGACCCTGGCAGTGTCCGCGGCGGCCTGCTAGGATGGCAGGTCATCCTGCGAAGGGATACGTCAACGTGCCACATTATAGTGCATCCGCATCGCCTGCAGAGACCCTCATCGTGGAGGGAGCCAGACAAAACAACCTGAAAAACATCTCCCTTTGCATTCCGCATAACCGGGTCACCGCAGTCACCGGTCTCTCGGGATCGGGAAAATCCTCCTTAGCCTTTGATACCCTCTTTGCCGAGGGGCAATGGCGGTACATCGAATCGCTCTCCACCTACGCACGCATGTTTCTCGACAAAGTGGCACGCCCGGACGTGGACCGGATTGTCAATGTCCGTCCCGCAATTGCCATCGAGCAGAAAAACCAGGTCAGGACGGCGCGGTCCACCGTGGGAACGGCGACAGAAATCGCCGACTTGCTGCGACTGCTGTTTGCCAAGATCGGCAAGCCGATCTGCCCAGACTGTCACGAGGAAGCCCGCTCGTTTTATCCGGATAGCGTCGCGTCCGACCTGCTGGCGCGATTTCAGAACGCCAGAGCCATGTTGCTATTCTCGATCACCCCACCCTCGGCAAAGACCGAACCGGCTTTTGTGCAATCGCTTCTGACCAGAGGCTTTACGAGAGTCAGAGTCGGAGGGGAAACCGTCGACCTCCACGAGGCAAAAATCCCCGCTTTCCATCGTCAACCGGCCTTGGATGTCGTCATCGACCGGCTCGTGCTTCGAGAAGACAATCGGTCGCGTCTTTGCGAGAGCATCGAAACGGCGTTCCGTGAAGGGGAAGGCCGCTGCACCGTCGACGTTATCGGTCAGGGCGTGCAGACGTACCATGCAGGCTTTCGCTGCCAAGCCTGCGGACGCACATTCGCACCGCTGCGTCCGGTGTTGTTCTCATTCAATCATCCGCTGGGAGCCTGCCCGGAATGTAAAGGCTTCGGTAACGTGTTGCGGTATGATCCGGCACTCGTTGTTCCTGATCACAATAAGTCGCTCGTCCAGGGTGCCATCGAGCCGTGGAGCAAACCGGGAACCGACTGGTGGCAAAAACAGATGCTCCTGGCCATGAAGCGGAAGGACGTCGACATCACTGTCCCCTTCAGACTCCTGGCCCCGGAAACACAGCGACTGCTGTGGGAGGGCGACAAGTCGTTCGACGGGATCAACGACTTTTTTGAATATCTCGAAGGCAAGCGCTACAAGCTCCACGTCCGCGTGCTGCTCAGCCGATACCGCACGCCGTTCGAGTGCCCGAGCTGCCATGGCAGCCGGTTGAAGCCGGATGCGCGCTTCGTAAAGGTGGCCGGTGCCGACATTCAGCAGGTGACGGAGATGACCATCGAAGGGGCCGTGGCCTGGCTGACCTCTCTGGCCTTGCGTCCATACGAGTACGGCGTGGCTGCGGATCTGCTCAGCCAGCTCAAGGGCAAGCTGGGATTTCTCGTGCGGGTCGGCCTCGGCTACCTCACCCTGGGCCGGCAGACAAAATCCCTGTCCGGCGGAGAGGCGCAACGCGTCTCGTTGGCGAACCAGTTGGGCGCCCGTCTCGTCGGTACACTCTACGTCCTGGACGAACCCACGATCGGACTCCATCCGCGGGATACGGAATTATTGGCCGGGATCTTGAAGGATCTGGCCGCCTCCGGAAATACCGTCGTCGTCGTCGAGCATGATCGCCACATGATCGAATCGGCGGACTATATCGTCGAACTCGGGCCATACTCCGGAGAAAAAGGCGGGGAAGTAGTGTGCGCCGCTCCAGCCGCAGAATTTGTTCATGACCGCCGGGCCATCACCGCACGGTACCTCAGGGATGAGGAACAGATTCCGCTGCCTCGCTCACGGCGGTCGGGCACCGGAAAGGTGCTCGTGATCGCCGGAGCCAGCGAACACAACTTGAAGGACTTGTTCGTGCGACTTCCCCTGGGCATGTTAATCTGTGTCACCGGCGTCTCCGGATCGGGAAAGAGCACCCTGGTCGAAGACACCCTCTATGCCGCGCTTGCCCGCGCGTTTCGGGTCGAAAACCTCCCGATGGGCCGATTCAAGGCCATCAAGGGGATTGAGCACCTGAAGGGTGTCCGCCTGATTGATCAGCAGCCCATCGGGCGGACCCCCCGCTCGAATCCCGTGACGTACCTCAAGGCGTTTGATGACATCAGGCAGCTGTTCGCAGGAGAACGGGAAGCCCTAAGGCAGGGATTTACGCCCGGTCATTTTTCCTTCAACACTGAGGGCGGTCGATGTGAGCGCTGCGAAGGGGCCGGTGTGGAAAAATTGGAAATGTACTTCTTCGAAGACCTGTATGCGCCCTGCGAGCGTTGCGAGGGGCAACGATTCAAACCCGAAGTGTTGTCGGTTCGCCACCGCGGCAAAACAATCTCGGAAGTGCTTCACATGACCGTCGACGACGCGCTGTCCTTCTTTTCGGGAACTCCCAGGCTTCAGGAACGCCTGCATCTGCTGTCGTCCATCGGACTCGGCTATCTGCGCCTCGGCCAGTCCGCGACGACCTTGTCAGGCGGCGAGGCACAACGGCTGAAGATTGCCGCGGAATTGAAGGAGGCCAGCGCAAAGGATCTTCTGTACATCATGGATGAGCCCACCACCGGTCTGCACATGGAGGACGTGAAGAAATTGCTCGTGGTCCTGCACAAATTGGTCAATGCAGGCAACACCCTCGTCGTGGTCGAACACAATCTCGACGTGATCAAGTCGGCGGATTGGGTGATCGACTTAGGACCGGAAGGGGGAGAAGCGGGCGGACACATCATCGCAGAGGGCCGGCCTGAACAGGTCATGAAGAACGCCGCGTCCGCGACAGGTCGGTGCTTGGCTCGTACGTTCACCGCGGCAAGCGCTCCCTAGATCATCCTTGGGTCGGTCCGGATTCAGTGGAGGAATGCTCTCCCGACAATTTCTTCTGCAGGTACTTCTTGCTGAACGTCGTGATGCCGAAGGCGAGGCCAATGGCAATCGGCACGAAGATCGCCGATGCGAGATTCGCATTGCCCAGCCAACCCATTTCCTGAAAGCCTTTGAAGAGATAGCCGCCCAGTCCTGCCACATAATACGCGATCACGATCACCGATAGTCCCTCGACCGTATGCTGCAGGAGGACCTGGCTCTTCGTGGTCTTGTCCACGCTCTGCAGGAGCGCCAGATTCTGACCTTCAAGGATCAAATCCACCCTCGCACGGATAATGGAAATGATGCCTTCGAAGCCTGCCCGCAGCGTGTCGATGCGCTTGAGCAGTTGTTGATAGCCCTCAGCCACTCCGGTGATGCCGCTCAGCACGTAATCTGAGACGGGGCGATAGGCGTCTAATGGTTTCTCAGTCAGGGAGGCCAGCGTGGTGTGCACGATCTTGTCATACGGTACAGAGGCGGACAGTTCGAAATGGAGTTTGCCGGCAATCCGATTGGTCTTGAGCAAGTCCTGCGTGAGGCTATTGAGCCAGCGCTGCAGCGTTTGTGGATCGGCATGCGCGATGTGACCGCTGATAATTTCCCGCTGCTTCAGGTGCACCTGTTCGAACTTATAGACCTGATCGATGGCGGTGGAGAAGAGGGGCTTCTGCATCAGAAGGAGGTGATAGTAGGTCTCTATCCGGACGATGGCATCAACGATCTCCTTTAAGCGTGAGGCTTGCACGTGAGTGGATCCGAGCGACACCCAGTACCGCTCCCGTTCAAACTCGTCGTGCGTAAAATTGGTGACCACACTTGTCTGCTCATCGAGGATGCGACTGCCGTACAAGACGGGTCCGGGCAGCATCGAACGCATCCGCTCGAACGACGGAAGCGCCTCTTCAGAGAGCAGAATATCCAGCCGACACACCTCTGTCCCAAGCGGCTGGAGAGGAAATTTGTAGTCCGGAAACGTCAACGGCCCAAAGACGGCGGGGGAATTGGGCAAATGCCAAATCTGGTAATTGTAGTATTCGGTGTGCGCCTGCCAGATGAAGATCAACCTCTCGCCATTGCTGGCTTCCTTGACGCCGTAACCGAAAGTTTCCCGCACCAGCATGTTGTCCTGCGGGACGCTGAAAGCTGTCAGGCAGGATTGGAACTCCTCCCGACTCGACTTGCGTTGCGCTGGCGGATCGGCCATGCGGAAAGCCTTGTAATGGACGTGCGCAGGAGCCCGAAGCCAGTCGGCCAGCGGCATATGCGGCCGTTCATGCAATTTTTTGATCAAGGCATCGGCGCTCGATTGTCGAGGATTCATGCTGTCTATCCTTCCATCAGCTGCTATAAACCCGGCCGTTTCTCCGCGGTGACGGACAACTCGATCGGATTGTTGGAACGCCGGACCTCCAGTTGCAGAGTTTCCCCCGCCTCTACTTGGCACAGTCGTTTGGCATCCCGATCGGTCCTGACCGCGGCAAGCGAGGCGCCGTTGCAGGCCAGAATGCGGTCGCCTACCTTCAGTCCTGCCTTCTCGGCCGGAAGGCCTCTGCGAAGCTCACGGACCACGTAAAAACGCGCTCCCCGCTCTTCAGACAATTCCCAGTTCACACCGATCCGTCCCGATCCCAGCAGACCGGTCTGGGACCCGAAGCGAGCGAGGATGCGATGCGCAATGAGACGCGCCGAGCTTTCGGGGTCGTCGGTGGTGAAATCAGCGAGATGGCCTTCACCGTTGAACAACAACTGTCCTGTTTCGACATCGATCATGCGCAAGGACAGCGAGACCTTGTTGGAGCGGTTCGCTTCCTGCCGCTCCCATTGCTGGACACCACCGACAATAATCGCCTGCGCCCCGACCAGTTTCCCCACCTTAAGGACATTTGCGTCGTCTGCGTGCGTCAACTGAATGACCTGTTCTTTCAACACCTCGTCGAGCTTCGCCCTCTCCACCATGTTGATGTCCAGGTCCAGCAGCAGCGTTGTCACGATTCCGGCAACTCGCGAGCCTGAACCGGGCGTCCCCGGCGCATCCTCCAACAACATCACCGCCATCGTCTTGTAGTGATCGATGGTGTCCCGATTGATCGGTCCGAGCCCCGTCACCACGGGTTCCGGACGTCCGGTTGCACCGGACATGCGGCCGTTCTGAAAACCGGCCGTTTCGCAGGCTCTGCGCCGCTGGAGGATGGCGGCGGGAGAGCCCCAGGCACAGAGTTCATCGTTGATCAAGACGACATGATGCGGATACTCCCGCTGATGCTCCATCGCAATATTGGTGAACGGATAGATTATACAGCCGCCGATCCAGACGGAGACGGGACAGAGGCCCAGCTCGTACAACCATTGTCGTCGCGCAGTCAGAGAGTATTCCCAGACCAGCATCCTGCCGTCGTCCCGGAGGACTCGGTCCGGCCCGCCGAGTTCTTCGACCACTTCCGCCTTGGTCATCGGGACCGAGAGCTTGTCGAGCTTCGATTCGGACTTGACGATGGTGTAGGCCACGCCGCAGCTGGCAAGCAGCACTGGGAGCACTAAGAGGCTAAGGATGAGACGGTAGGAGCACAGAGAGAACGAGGAATCATCGGATGACCCGGACATCGCGTCGAGGGTAACACCTCGGCGCCGGACGTCGCAAGCAACGGCCCACCGCTCGACGGATCAGTTGAGGGAAGGATCGAATGGCATGTCCATGTACAAGCGAAACTCTTCGCCCAACGTACCGAGAATCTCGGACCAGACGCGGGTCGGATCCTTTTCGAACACCATCGCGGGATCAGCAGGGACGGTGATCCATGAGCCGATCCTCATCTCCGACTCCAACTGGCCAGGCCCCCAGCCGGAATAGCCGACGTAGGCGCGAAACGCCTCTTTCCCCTGATTTGTCGTCAGAATTTTGTCGACCAGATCCATGTCCCCGCCTAAGCAGACACCGTCGAAGACATGGTGAGAGTTGTCAGGCTGCTGGTCCAGTCGATAGAGCAACATCACCTGATTCGGTTGGACAGGCCCACCGGAAAACAAGACATGGCGCTGCCCTTCCAACACCGGCATTTGCGGCAGCGCTTCGGACACCGACATCGCCGTGGGGCGATTCACCACCACGCCGAGCGCGCCTTCTGCACCATGCTCACAGAGAAGGACAACGGTTTGTCTGAAATTGGGATCGCGCAGATTGGGCGCGGCGACCAGGAAGATGCCTTTTCCCAGTTGAGCCTTCAAGGGAATTTGCATGAGAATTATCCTATCCTGCTACTGTCTCACACGCAAGACAGGAAAAGGTCGGCGAACTCAAGATCCATCATGTGTACAGGGATTCACGACGATCTCTGAGCAGATCATTGTACGGGGTGACGGATTTGTCGCGCGCTTGAGCCGGATCGATTTCTACGACGCACAGGGCCTCCTGGTCACGCGGTGCCCGATGGAGGATCGCGCCCCGAGGGCTGACGATTTCGCTGCTGCCGATATAGATCAGGCGCTCCTTCCCCTGCCGCGCCTCGCTGCCCGTCCGGTTACAAGTAATGGCAAAGACTCGATTCTCGAGACATCGCACCGGCATGGAATCGGGACAGTTCGGCAGCACAAGGTTGGACGGATGACAGATAATGTCGGCCCCTTTGAGCGCCAGCGTTCTGGCCGACTCGGGATAATACCAGTCGAAACAGACCATGACGCCGATCTTGGCAGCCCCGATATCCCATACGTGGAAGCCGGTGTCGCCAGGGGTGAAGAACAACGTTTCCTCAAAGAACAGATGCGTTTTGCGATAGCACCCGATGAAGCCTTGTGGACCGACGACCACCGCGGAGTTGTAACAGACACTCCCCGACCGCTCCGGCAGGCCGGCAACAATCACCATGTGTTTCCGCTTCGCGAGTTCGAGCAGCCGTTTGGTCGTGGGCCCGTCCGGTACCGGCTCAGACAAGTCCAGCGCTTCGTCGATCGAGACGAACTGGTACCCGGAGGCGCACAACTCGGGTAGAACCAACAGGTCGGCTTCAGCGGTCTCGAGGGCCGCGGCGATCCGATCCAAATTGTCGGCCACTTTGCCGAATTCCGGATTGTTCTGGTAGTACCCGACCCGCATAACGACCTGGTTTGACGTGAGGGGATGCGCGAGAGCGCCCAAACACAAAGGGCAAGAGACCGTGGGCGTTCAGCCCCGCCTCTTGCCCTTCGCTGGAAAACCTTACTTGACTTCGGACAGGTGCGTCACCGCGGCTTCGGCATGCTGGGTCGCTACGTCGGCGTGCCCGGCTTTCCCGTGAGTGACAGCTTCCTGCAAGTGCTTAATGCCCTCATCCAGATGAGGATTCTTCACGCCTGCCGCCTGCGCATGCTTCAACGCCTCTTCCGCATGTTGCGCCACGGCATCGGCATGACCCTGCTTACCATGGGTCACTGCGCCCTTCGCATGCTCAACGGCTTCAGCCACATGCTTATTGTCTGCGTGGGCGATCAGTGGCAGCCCCAGCAGTGCGACTGCTGCCAATGCCACAGCTCCACGTCGGATGCTCATTGTCATGGGTTCCTCCTCATGGTTTGAGTGCATGTCGTAAGAACGTAAATGAAATCGTAACTAGCAGAATCACCTTACACAGCCAGTTTTTGAGTGTCAAGAAGGCCGGGCCGGCGCTTCGATCCCCAAGACTTTCTGGAGGCCTTGAAAATCCTTTTCAACCGGACAGGCAAAATCCCGGCTCCATTCCCACCAGGATCCGGGGTAGTTGCGGACCGTTCGATAGCCGGCAAGCTTCAAGATGAAATAGAGCCATGACGAACGAACACCGCCTGTACAGTAACAGACGATCTCGTCGTCGGGCTCCAGCCCCTTTTCTTCGAGACTCGCCTTGATGGCGGCGAGATCTTTGACAGTGGCGTTCGTGTTTAAGAATCCGTTCCACGACACAAGGATTGCGGAGGGGATGTGACCCGGCCGCGGAATGCCCGAAACTTCTTTGCCCAAATATTCTTCAAGGCTCCTGGCGTCGAGGATCTTGGTCTTGGATTGAGGTTGCTTCAACAGCGCCCGCAGTTCGTCTTTCGTGATCATCGTGCGGGCTGCCGGTGTGATCGTAAAATTTCCAGGTTTCGGCGTCACACGTCCATGCTCAAACGGACGCTGCTCCTTGATCCATTTGACCCAGCCGCCGTCCAGAATCCGCAGGTTGCTGTGTCCGAAATATTCGAGCATCCAGTACATCCGCCCTTCATCACCCCAGTTGTCGAAGGGATTCGAGTAGATGACGACCTCGCTGTCCTGGTTCAGACCAAGCGCCCGCACCTTCTGCTCCATGCGGGTCATATCGGGATCCAGGATTCCCTTGGCCACAGCCTGCGGATCGCTATAGTGGTGCCACGTGGTGTGTACTGCACCGGGAATATGGCCGCCGTATTCGTAGGCCGCATCACCGCGCACGTCGATGACGAGGAGCCCTGGCTTTCCCAACTGTTTCTGCAAGGTATCGGTATCGATGAGCATCGGATGGTTCATGGTACTCCTTCAACCAGGCCTGGCGGCGGAGCCGGGTGCGTCCGTCGGGCAATTCTCCATGGGACCTGCGACCTCAGCGGTGCGGAACTGCTCGCCGGCCGCCAACGCCGCGCGTAATTGTTGGGACAGCGGAAACTCTCGTTCGTAGATCACGAACCGGTACGGGTCGTTGCCCGTCAGACCATATTTCTGTTGCAGCATCTCGTGCTGCGCGTCGGTCACAATGTGGTACTGCACGCGCGTCCTGACTTTCAAGCCCTCCTCCTTGGCCGGCAACCGGTAGATGAACTGATATTCGCGACTCGCCAAGGGCAGAAGGCGGTTATCATACAGCTCCAGAATAGCCGGCTGCCACATGATCCAGCGCCCCATCGTCGATTTCTGCGCTTCCAGCACCCGTCCCTGTGAATCCTCCACCGCAAACTCGACCGTGAAGAAACGATCCGGATCGCCGGTCGGGATCTTGTGCCCCGCGCCCGCGTTGACCAGGGTCAGCGTGAACATCACACGATCCCCAGGCTTTGGAGAAGTGACATCCGCCTTCACCTGTATGGCCACCGCCCGTTTGATCATGTCCGGATCATGCCCGCCCCGCCAGAGATGCTGCCGTCCCCTCCGGATGGGGCTGTTGGTCGCAACCGGTCTGTCGATTTCCGGCATATGGCAGCTCTGGCAAATGAAGCCCCGCTGCTGCATGAAAAACTTCCCTTCATATTCCGCATACGTTCCACAGGGCCCCACACGATAAAATTGTGCAGGCCCGGAGACGACATTGTGACAGCGGTAGCACACTTGGGTCGTCCGAAAGTTCGGATCGAATTTGGTGGGGTGTGGTGCGGCAGAATCTTCGAAGGGGCCGTAGATGACGCCATCCCGGACATGACAGGCCGCGCACGTGACCGATTCCTTTTGATACTCGGCATCGTAGTGCGGGTTCGTCTCCTGAACGGCTTTTTCGACGCGGCCTCGGGGAATGTGCGTGATGATCGTCGGTTGTTGATTCTCCAAGGGCGTGTGGCAGTTCAAGCAGACCCACACTTTTTTGTCCTTCTTCCAGTAGGCTTGAAAATAAGGATCCTCAAACGCGCGGGCGTGAATGCTCGACTTCCATTCTTCATAGATCTCCCTGTGGCACTGACCGCACGACTCAGCCGTGAGACTCGTCAATCCATCCGGTATCTTCTGGAACGGAATGGGATGTGCGTAGTCGGAACGAAGCCCGAAGATCACGACCGGCTTGATTTCGGTGTAATAGAGGTAGACTGCGCCGAGCACTGCCAACACCGCAACGGCGATGGTGCGCCAATGCCTCATGCGGCGAGCAAGGCTTTGAGATGCGCGTCCACGGACGCGGCCAGGGCGGTGAGGTTGTAGCCTCCTTCCAGCGCGGAGAGGAGCCGGCCGCGCGCGTGACGTCTGGCAATTCCCGCCACGAGGCCTGTCAAGTCCGAGTATCCCGCTTCGGTCAATCCCATACTGGCCAGCGGATCATCGCGGTGGGCATCAAAGCCGGCCGAGATGATGACGAATTCCGGCTTGAACGCATCGGCGGCGGGAAGCAGCACGTTCAAGAATATCGCATGGTATTCGTCGTCTCCGTCGCCTGCCTCCATCGGCACATTGATCGTGAAGCCTTCGCCGGCGCCGGTCCCGCGCTCCGTTTCGCGACCCGTCCCCGGATAATGCGGATACTGGTGGGTGCTGAAGAACAGGATGGAAGGATCCTGTTCAAAGCTGTGCTGAGTGCCGTTTCCGTGATGCACATCCCAGTCGACGATGAGTACGCGGTTCAGACCGTGCTTCTTCTGCACATAGCGAGCCGCGATGGCCACGTTGTTGAAGAGGCAAAAACCCATTGCCCGGCCGCTTTCAGCGTGATGGCCAGGTGGCCGCACCGCGCAAAACGCGTGCTCGACCTCGCCGCGCATGATCGCATCAACGGCCGCGAGAGCGCCCCCTGCCGCCAGATAGGCCGCGGCCAGTGAACCGGGAGACATGGAGGTATCAGGATCGAGGGGGACTCTCCCGCTCGCAGGCTGGTGCGCATTCAATGCGGTGACGTAGGAGGAACTGTGGACCAGTGTGATCCATTCTTCTTCGGCTTTCCGGGGTTCAATTTTCGTCAGCCGGTCGGCCGTGCCGCTCCGTTCCAACTGCTGCATGATGGCCCGAAGACGATTGGGAGACTCCGGATGTCCGGCGCCCATTTCGTGTTCGAGATAGGCCGGGTGGTACACAATGCCGGTGTTCCCC
>DASVBB010000064.1:0-3184 GCA_036376045.1 Nitrospira sp. | reverse complement strand
TGTCTTTCAACTCGGCAACCGGTCGACAAGTTACCAGCCGACGCTCTCCCTCGACGTGATCTATCTCTTCTGAAGCTTCTGATAGCGCGCAAGATTGTCTTCCGGCGTCGTCGCATCGGCCGGTGCCACGGGAATCAGCGAGCCAAAGCCGTTCTTGGCCAGCAGCATCAGCCACGTGACAAAAACGAATGCGGAGGTCAGCACCGGCATGCCGGACGGCTCCAGGAACACGCCCAGCGAGGCCCACACTCTTGCGGTGACGATCACCCCGATGACGGTGTAGACGAAGGCCGGAAGATTCAGCACATAGAACATGCCGCCGAGCGCCATTGCGGTGAGCGCGGCGTTGTATCCGAAGAGGCCATCGCGGATCGCCCCGTCATGGGCGCCATAAAAAACGGCGCCTGCCACCGCCAGCGTGGACCCCATGAGCGCCATGGCGGCACCGACGCGCGTGTTGATCGCGATGCCGATGAGAATCAAAATTCCGGTCACCCAGTTGTCCTGGAAGAAAATCTCGGCGATGCCCATCGTAATCCCGTGAAACCAGGTGACCCACGTATAGTCCGGCCTTGGGCCGGTAAAATCGGACGGCGACGTCGGTTTGAGGGCATTCGACACGTCGATCGTGGAGAACTGCAGCAACGCGCCGAGAAAGAACCACGTCGCCAGGACAAACGGCATCGTGAGGCCAGGCACCTTGTGCGGGCCCAGGAGCGCGCCGAAGGCCGGCATGATCACCGTCGTGAACGCCGCACAGAGCACGATATAGATCCAGAGATGGAGGTTGGGAACATCTCCTGTCGTGAAGTTCGAGCTGGTGTAGGCGACGAGCGCGATGGCGATCAACGCACCGTTGAAGCCGAACAGACCGTCTTTGATCAATCCCTTGTCCGCTCTGAGGAGAAGTGCGGTCGCCGTACTGATCATGGTGCCGAAGAGGCAGGCGATGCCGTAGATCCATGAATTGTAAAAAATCCCCGCCAGAATCACCGCGCCGGACAGCGGGTTATTTTGAAAGACGACCTGGCCGATGCCTCTCAGCACCCAATCAAAAAACCCGAGTCGAGGATCGTCCCTGAACCTAGCTTTCAATCCGAGGTGTGCCATGCAGGCCTCCTTGGAGTCGTCGGTCATCGTGCGCAGCTTGACAGGCGGCGAAATCGTAGACTAGCATCCAAATTCCCGCAAGAGGCTGTTGACCGCTACCTAGGGGAAAACCTCATTTCTTCACGAGCGAGGACCTATGCACCTCACACCTCGAGAACAGGAAAAGCTGCTGATTTATACCGCCGGTCAGCTGGCAGCCGACCGCATGAAGCGCGGCCTCAAGCTGAATCATCCCGAAGCGGTTGCCTACCTCACCGCCGCGGTGCTCGAAGGCATCCGGGACGGCAAGACAGTGTCCGAACTCATGACGTATGGCACGACCTTGCTGTCCCACAAGGATGTGATGCCTGGTGTGCCGGAGATGATTCACGAAATCATGGTGGAAGGGACATTTCCAGACGGTACCAAGCTCGTGACCGTGCACAACCCGATCCGGTAACTTCACTCGTGTCTTAAGGCCCGTGTAGGGAGACCATCATGCCCAAAGCGAAGAAGCGAACTGTCAAACCCGCAAAAAAGACGGGAAGCTCGCTGGCCGCAACGATCCGCGCGGAGCTGGCCAAGCCTGTCATTCCGGGGCAAATCCTTTTTGCCGCCGGCGACCTCGATGCCTTGACCAATCGCCACACGAAAGAATTGACGGTCAAGAACAGCGCCGACCGGCCGATCCAGGTCGGATCGCACTGTCATTTCTTCGAAGTGAACCGCGGGCTTGTCTTCGACCGTGAACAGGCGTTCGGCTTCCGGCTCTGCATTCCCGCCGGTACGGCGGCGCGCTTTGAGCCGGGCGAGGAGAAACGGGTGACCTTGGTGGGGTTGGCCGGAAACCGGGTGGTGCATGGGATTAACGGCTTGACCAATGGCGCGCTGGACGATCCGCAGATCAAGGCCGAGGCGCTCGCGCGCGCGGTCGAACAGGGGTTCAGCCGGAAAGGAGCCAGCCGATGAAGATTCCCCGCAAACAGTATGCGGATCTCTTTGGGCCGACGACCGGCGACCGGATTCGACTCGCAGATACCGATCTGCTGATCGAAATCGAAAAGGATCTGACGTCCTACGGCGACGAGGCCGTGTTTGGCGGAGGCAAGGTGCTGAGGGACGGCATGGGACAGTCCTCCCGCGAGACCAATGCGGGCGGCGCGCTCGACACGGTCATCACCAATGCGCTGATCCTGGATTATTGGGGGATCATCAAAGCCGACATCGGCATCAAAGACGGACGCATCGTCGGCATCGGCAAAGCCGGCAATCCGGATACGATGCCAAACGTGTCGCCGGGCATGGCGTGCGGCGCCGGGACAGAGGCCATTTCGGCTGAAGGGTGTATCGTCACGGCCGGTGCCTTGGAGACGCACGTGCACTTCATCTGCCCCCAACAATGCTGGGAAGCGCTCTCGGCCGGTATCACGACCATGATTGGAGGCGGCACCGGACCGGCCACCGGAACGAATGCCGTCACCTCGACGCCAGGACCGTGGAACATCCACCGGATGCTGGAAGCGGCCGAGGGGATTCCGATCAATCTGGGCTTTACGGGGAAGGGCAATTGTTCGTTGCCCGACGCCTTGAACGAGCAGATCGAAGCCGGCGCGATCGGGTTGAAGGTGCATGAAGACTGGGGGTCGACGCCGGCGGCGATCGATTGCGCGCTGGGAGTCGCCGATCGCTATGACGTACAGATCGCGCTGCATACGGATACGCTGAATGAAGCCGGATTCGTCGAGGATACGATCAAAGCCTTCAAGGGACGCACGATTCACTCCTATCACACGGAAGGCGCGGGCGGCGGCCATGCGCCGGACGTCATCAAATTGTGCGGCGAACCAAATGTGCTCCCATCCTCGACCAACCCGACAATGCCGTTTACGGTGAATACGCTCGACGAGCATTTGGACATGCTCATCGTCTGCCACCACCTCAACAAGCGGGTGCCTGAAGACGTGGCGTTTGCCGAATCCCGCATCCGTCGGGAAACGATCGCCGCCGAAGATGTGCTGCATGACATGGGGGCGATCAGTATGATGTCGTCGGATACCCAGGCGATGGGGCGGATCGGCGAGCTGATCATCCGGAC